>JBOGJS010000307.1:0-4696 GCA_050745365.1 Terriglobia bacterium | reverse complement strand
CGTCTACCCTGGGCGAGCAAATGCCCAAGCAGATTGGCGATCGTGTGAGTCTTGCCTGTGCCCGGGGGACCTTGCACCAGAACACAGTCACGTCGGGCGAGTTGCCGCGCGATTTCTAGCTGTTCCCTGTTGGCAGGTTTGCTTAGCAGCACTTCCTCGGCTTCGTTACCGAAGAACACCGGAGCCGAATCTTCTTGCGAAACGTTCGGAGCGCCACCAACCAAACCGACAATTTGAAGAAGTGAGGCGGGGAAATCGGTGCGTTTTGCGATGTCCTCCAATACGAGCTCAAAGACGGCTCCCGGCCCTGATCGACGCTGTCTCATGAAGATCACCGGCTCGCGCCGGATCGTTGGCTTCGTATCTTTCAGTCGCTCCGTTGGACCAAGCAGCTCGCCCTTGGACGGAAACAATCCTTGAATTAGGCGTTGGAAAAATCCTTCAGTGTCACTGCCGCCGAAAGGGGAAAGTTCAATTCTCTTTAACTCGTCTGCGCAAAGAGCAACCTGGCGGGGATTAGCCTCTGGCAGAGTCCGAAGAAATTCCAAGTAGAGCTCAGGCATCTGCTCACGCCTGCGGAAGACAAATTGAGGGTGCTTCTTCTCCGGGCAGAACTCCAACGCCAGTTTTTGAAGGAGCACTGGATGGTTGAAACGTCCGCTATCGTCCGGACAATTCAGCAGCCCGTCCCCCGCCAAGATTTCAATCCGCTCGGCCTCACGTTCGTGAACTCCAAACCACTCGTAAACTGTTTGAAATATTGCAAGAGATCGACGGGCTGGACGCTCATTGGTTTGCCACTCAGCGCGTACTTCCTGCCATCGCTTCAAAAGTGAGGGTCTCGTTTGGGCTTCGTCGAATCGCTCGATACGCGCTCCCCCCTCTTTGGCAGAAACATTGCGCGAGGGGTGAACCTCGACACTTCCCTCAATGTTTTGCCATCCTGGCTTTAGCCAGTCCGCTATCGCCGCGGGAGGGAATGGACAATCTGTTAGGTCAGGGCGCGTAACACGGAGAATGACGTCCGCATCTTCGGATTCTGTGTCCGGTCCGCGATCACCCTGGAAGACCTCGACGGAGGGATGCTGTGGCAAATCTTTCAGCCATAGAACTCGCAGTTGTTGTCCGATGTCTCGAACCGGTGGATACCGGAGTTCAGTGTACGCTTTGAGGAATTCAAAGACTTTGAGCAGCCGCTCGCGTTGAGGCTGAATTAGGGTTCGTTCATTCATGATGCACGTGGTGTAACCGGAAATGCTTTCTAACGTCCCGGTCGTGGAGATTATACGCCTTTTCATAACACCCTCACCTGAGGTAATCTGGCGGATTGGGCCGCGGAGTCAAATTCCTGAATATCGTAATAGGAGCAGGGCGCCTTCCGGGAATTACGCGGCGCACGCCGGCGCATAATAACTAGTAGAGAGGGATGATAGATGCGATGGCTAATCAATTAGTCGCTGTGAAGAGCGCCGGATGGGGTCAGACAATGCGCCGCGATCTGTGGTGGGTGCAGCCGCTTGTCGTATTCTTAGGCCTCGGCACTTTCGTCGTTTACGCAACCTGGGCTGCATTCCAAGGAGATTTCTACCGCTTCGGGCCGTACCTTTCACCATTTTACTCGCCGGAATTGTGGGGAAGCGCGCAGGCATGGATCGGTGGAAAACCGGGATGGTGGCCCGGCTGGTTCGTCTTTTCGCCTGCTTTTTTCATTCTGTGGGGGCCGGGCGGCTTTCGCGTCAGTTGTTACTATTACCGTGGCGCATATTATAAGGCGTTCTGGGCGGATCCTCCTTCTTGCACCGTAGGCGAACCGCGCGGGAGCTATCGCGGTGAGCGCCGTTTTCCGCTGATCTGGCAGAACATTCACCGGTACTTCTTTTATGTAGCGATCTTTTTTATAGCGGACCTCTTCTATGATGCTTACAGCGGCTTCCAGTTCAATGGCCATTGGGGAATGGGGGTAGGATCGCTCGTGCTTTTGATCGATGCCGTTCTACTTAGCCTTTATACGTTCGGATGCCATTCCTTCCGGCACCTCATTGGGGGGCTTTTCGACCGCATTTCCGGGCATCCCGTGCGCAGGCGGGCCTATGATTGTGTATCCTGCCTGAATTCGAGGCACATGATGTGGGCTTGGATCAGCCTTTCCTGGGTCGGGTTCACGGACCTCTACATACGGATGTGCGCGATGGGCGTCTGGCACGACTGGAGGTTCTTTTAATGCAGGAGTATGACACCTATCAGCATGATGTGCTGGTAATTGGCGCCGGAGGGGCTGGCCTGAGAGCCGCCATTGAAGCGTCCGCTGCCGGCGTTTCCGTTGGCGTCATCACCAAATCTTTATTGGGCAAAGCCCACACCGTCATGGCGGAAGGCGGCGCCGCGGCCGCGATGGGCAACGTGGACGACCGGGATAACTGGAAAGTCCACTTTGCTGACACGATGCGCGGAGGCCAATACTTGAACAATGCCCGCATGGCTCAGTTGCATGCCCAGGAGGCCCCGGCTCGCGTCCGGGAATTGGAAGCCTGGGGGGCGATGTTCGACCGTACGCCGGACGGCCGGATTCTGCAGCGCAATTTCGGAGGGCACAAATATCCCCGACTCGCCCACGTCGGAGACCGCACGGGACTTGAAATAATCCGCACGCTTCAGGACCGCGGCATCCATCGTGGCATCGATTTTCACATGGAGTGCACAATCCTTACGCTGCTCAAAGACGGCGATCGCATTGTGGGCGCCTTCGGTTACGGCCGGGAGCGCGGGCGGTTCAAGCTGTTCCAAGCCAAGGCCGTTGTGCTGGCCACGGGTGGGATAGGCAGGGCTTATAAGGTCACCAGTAATAGCTGGGAATATACGGGAGACGGGCATGCGCTGGCTTATCACGCCGGCGCGATGCTTCAGGATATGGAATTTGTTCAATTCCATCCCACCGGCATGGTTTGGCCGCCGAGTGTCCGTGGCATCCTGGTGACCGAGGGAGTACGAGGCGATGGCGGCATTCTGAAAAACAAAGACGGCCGCCGGTTCCTGTTTGACGACATTCCGCCGCTGTATAAGAACCAGACGGCTGACAATCCGGAAGAAGGTTGGCGCTATACGCAAGGCGATAAGAATTCGCGCCGTCCGCCCGAGCTTTTGACACGCGATCACGTTGCCCGGTGCATCGTACGGGAGGTTCGCGAAGGGCGCGGCAGCCCGCACGGCGGCGTCTATCTGGATATCGCTTGGATCAAAGAAAAACTGCCCAACTCCGCCGAATACATCAAAAGAAGGCTCCCGAGTATGTATCATCAGTTCAAGCAACTGGCCGACATCGACATCACCCAAGAGCCGATGGAAGTCGGCCCGACCACCCATTACGTGATGGGCGGCGTGCGCGTCGATGGGGACACCCAAATGTCCACTGTGCCGGGCCTGTTCGCTGCCGGAGAGTGCGCGGCCGGACTTCACGGCGCAAACCGACTGGGCGGGAACTCCCTTTCTGATCTCCTGGTATTTGGAAAACGAGCCGGTGAACACGCCGCCAAGTTTGCGAACGACCACAGCGCAGGGGCGCTCAATATGGACGAAGTTCAATCCGCGTCACGCGCGGCTCTCGAACCCTTTGACCGGGATTCAGGAGAAGGCCCCTACGCTGTTCAGCACGACCTGCAGGACATGATGCAGAATCTTGTGGGCATTGTGAGGCGGAAGGAAGAGCTCCATCAGGCTTTGGACGAGATCGAAAAACTGCGCGAGCGAGCGCGCAAGGTCCGAGTGTACGGCAACCGGGAATACAACAACGGTTGGCATACAGCGATGGATCTTTCAAACTTGCTGACCGTCTCGGAGGCGGTCACCCGCGCCGCAATCGAGCGCAAGGAAAGCCGGGGCGCGCATTTCCGGGATGATTATCCGGAGAAACACGAAGCATTCGCCAAAACCAATTATGCGATCTACGAGAAGCCAGATGGTCAGATGGACATTATCCCTGAGGCCGTGCCCGAGGTGACTGGCGAATTGAAGCAGATCATCGAGGAGAACAAGTGATGGCCACTGCAACTTTTCGCATCTGGCGCGGCGACGCGAACGGAGGCAAATTCCAGGACTACATTACCGAGGCCGCGCCCGGGATGGTGGTGCTGGACGCCGTGCACGATATCCAGGCCAAGCAGGCTAACGACCTGGCGGTACGCTGGAATTGCAAGGCAGGCAAGTGCGGCTCCTGCTCGGCCGAAATCAATGGCACGCCCAAGCTGATGTGCATGACGCGGCTTACACAGCTCCCGGCTGATAAACCCATTTCCCTTGAGCCCATGCACACGTTCCCCGTTATTAAGGACCTGGTCACGGATGTCTCCTGGAATTTCCGGGCGAAAAAGCAAATCACGCCCTTTAAGCCGCGCAAGCCGGATGCTCCAGACGGGACCTGGCGCATGGCCCAAAGAGACGTAGACCGCGTGCAGGAATTTCGGAAGTGCATAGAGTGCTTCTTATGCCAGGACGTTTGCCATGTTCTTCGCGAGCACCATATGCATGACAAATTCTTTGGGCCGCGCCTGTACGTTTACACGGCGGCCCTGGAGATGCATCCGCTGGACATCGAAGACCGGCGGGAGCAAATCAAAGATATTCAAGGGATCGGATACTGCAACATTACGAAGTGCTGCACGAAGGTCTGCCCCGAGTCGATCCACATCACGGACAATGCGAT
>JBOGJS010000306.1:0-12079 GCA_050745365.1 Terriglobia bacterium | reverse complement strand
TGGAAGCCCTCAGGCGGCGTCAGTCCCCGCTATGGCTCGCGGCGATGTCGATGGCGAGTAAGGAGGCTCAAGCTTGACCTATGCCGAAGAAACGCTTGACACAAACAACTCAGATGTCTTCGGGCCTGAAAATAGAAACTCCAGGCGGAGTTAAAAGACAACTTCGCGGATGAAAGGCCCGTGAAGGCGCATACATCAAAGCCAATGTATGCGCCACCCGCGTGATTTGACTGGCGTATACGACCCCTTTGGGGTCGAGGCTTATCTGCCTTTCGACTTCCGTAGGATGCATCTACGCCTACCCACAGGCCGCCCCTCGCGGGGCTGCGGCAAGAACCCAGGCAACTCTGGCACGGCAATAGTCCGATAGGGCATGAGTTAACGCTTCTGCGGCGCGCGCCGCGGGCTAGCCTCTGGCGGCGCTTCGAGCCTTGTAATGTAGAATCTCCAGCGGCCGTTAGATTACCAGGCCAGCCGATTGACTTTTTCGATTTATAATTATGATGAAGCTCTTGCGAATGAGGGGGGTTCTCCTTTTCCGAAAGGGATGTCGAGAATGACAAAGGCTCGAAAGCATGGTGTGCCCACTCTTGCTCTTCTTGCGCTGATGCTGACTCTTGCATTGTTGCCAGCGTGCTCGAGCAAGACGGCTGCGGGAGACGCCATGAAGCTGGGGGCGAGGCCCGCCGCGGCAGTGATGGTGGGCACAGTAATCCAAAAAACTATCCCCGTCGACATTCAGGCCATCGGCACCGGCGAAGCCTACGCCACTGTTTCCGTGAAGTCGCAAATCCAGGGTGAGGTTGAGCGTGCTTATTTCATGCCAGGCCAGTTCGTTCGCAAAGGCGATCTGCTCTTCACGATGAACCCGAGCCCGTTTCAGGCCGCGCTGACTCAAGCCCAGGCGAATCTGGCGAAGGATCAGGCTCAGCTCGAGTACGCCAACTCCAACCTGAAACAAAACTCCGCGCTCTTTAAAGAGGGCATTATCTCCCAAAACCAATACCAGCAATACCGCAGCAACGCTGGCGAACTCGTGGCATCGGTGGACGCAGACAAAGCTGCCATTCAAACAGCCCAGATTGAACTGGGCTACTGCACCATTCGCTCGCCCATCGACGGCGAGACCGGGAGCTACCTGATCGATCCGGGAAACATCATCCAATCGGCTAACACGGCACTCGTGGTCATTAACCAGATCAGTCCGATTTATGTGGATTTCTCCGTGCCGCAGCAATACCTCCTGGAAATACAAAAGGAGCGGGCGCGCGGTCCGCTCCGCGTCGAAGCGACGATTCCTCACAGTCCGACGGAGCCGGAGTGGGGTGTACTCACCTTCTTGAATAATACGGTCGACAATACCACCGGAACGATCATGCTCAAGGGAGCTTTTTCGAACTCGGACCACCACCTTTGGCCGGGACAATACGTCAACGTGAGTCTCACACTTTCCGAACTGACTCATGTGACCGTAGCCCCCTCACCTGCCGTGCAGACGGGGCAGAATGGGGAATATGTGTACGTCGTGAAGAATCGTACGACCGTTGCGTATCAACCGGTTACGGCCGGCCGCAACTACCAGGGATATACGGAGATTACGAAGGGCCTTACGCCCGGTGAAACCGTCGTGACCGACGGACAGATCATGCTCTATCCCGGCGCGAAGGTCACGATCAAGCAGAGTCTGTGACCGCAGTGAGGAGTGAAAGAGTTGAGAAGCTGTGAAAACATTTAGAGCCGCAGATCTACGCGGATTCGCGCAGATGAAAACAAAGCCCTTGATCTGTGTTGATCCGCGTTCATCTGCGGCTTGAATGAAGGCTTCACACGTTGGGAGCCATTGCTTCATTGAATCAATGATTCAATGGCTCAATTCTCGTAACTCGCCACTTGCACTTCAATGAACATTTCCTCGCTTTTCATCCGCCGGCCCGTCATGACGACGCTCGTGATGCTTGGCATCGTCATCTTCGGGATCTTTGCCTATACCCTCCTTCCCGTCAGCCAACTTCCGCAGGTAGCTTATCCGACGATTGAGGTGAGCGCTTCGCTTCCCGGCGCGAGTCCCGAGACTATGGCTTCCGCCGTAGCAACGCCCCTCGAGCGGCAGTTTTCGACCATCGCCGGCCTGAATTCGATGACCTCAACGAGCTCGCAAGGCAGCACGTCCATCACCTTGCAGTTTGACCTCAGCCGGAATATCGATGCTGCTGGCCAGGACGTCCAGGCAATGATCACCGCTGCCGGCGGCCAGCTTCCCACCGGCATGCCCAGCCCTCCGACTTACCGCAAAGTGAATCCTGCGGAGCAGCCGGTGATCTATCTCGCCGTCTATTCCGACGTTCTTCCCATCTGGCAGGTTGACGAATATGCCGAAACGCTAATGGCCGAGCGTATTTCGATGGTCAGCGGTGTAGCGCAGGTCGAGGTGTACGGTGCCAGAAAGTACGCGGTTCGCGTCGAGCTTGATCCCAAGAAGCTGGCGGCCTACGGCATTGGATTGGACCAGGTGGCGACGGCCATTCAGAATGCCAATGTCAATCTTCCTATCGGGAACCTAGAGGGAGCCCACAAAGCGTACACCATCCAGAGCAACGGTCAGCTCATGAAGGCTTCCGAATACAAGCCATTGATCGTGACCTACCGGAATGGCGCTCCTGTACGCCTCGATGAGCTCGGCAACGTCGTCAACGGGGTCGAGGAAAACCTGGTCACCAACTACTTCAACAACCATGAGGCGATGGTGCTCGCCGTCGAACGCCAGCCCGGCACGAACACCGTTAAAGTGGTGGCCGCCGTCCGGGCCTTACTGCCCAGCTTTGTTCACGAAATCCCCCCCTCCATCCATCTGGACGTTCTTGCCGATCGCGCTCAAACGATCGAAGCGTCGGTCCATGACGTGAAGTTTACTCTCGACCTCGCGATCGCCCTCGTCATTCTGGTGATCTTTCTCTTCCTGCGCAACGTTTCCGCCACCATCATTCCCTGCCTCGCCTTGCCCATGGCCATTATTGGCACATTTTCCGCGATGTATCTGCTCGGCTACACGATTGACAACTTATCGATGATGGCTCTCATTCTCTCGGTCGGCTTTGTGGTAGACGACGCTATTGTTGTGCTCGAAAACATCGTCCGTCACGTGGAAATGGGCAAGAGCGTGTGGGAAGCGGCGCTCGACGGCTCGAAAGAGATCAGCTTCGTCATTCTGGCCATGACCCTGTCTCTGGCCGCCGTCTTCATTCCGGTCCTCTTCATGAGCGGCATCATCGGGCGGCTGCTCCATGAATTCGCTGTGGTAATCATTGTGGCCATTCTGGTCTCTGGATTCGTTTCGCTCACCCTGACCCCGATGCTGTGCAGCCGCTTTATTCGTTCCTCGCAAGGGCAGCGGCATGGCCGCGCCTACAATGCCGGGGAAGAGGCATGGAACGCAGTGGCGCGCGTTTATGACTGGTCTCTGAGCAAAGTCCTCAAGCATAAATTCATCGCCTTGCTGGCATCCTTCGCGGTAATTGCGTTGACCGCGTACCTCTTCGTAATTATCCCCAAAGGGTTCTTGCCCAGCGAGGATTCGGGCTTTGCGGTCGGGTTCACCATGGCGCAGCAGGGGATTTCGTTTGACTCGATGAACGCTCACCAGGCCGCGGTGGCCGCGATCTGCCGGAAGAACCCCAACGTCGAATCGATGATGTCGTTCTCCGGCGTTGGCGGCCCGAGTCCTGGGGGAAACGGCGGCGTGGTTTTTATGCAGCTCAAGCCTCATCCCGAGCGTAAACTCAGCACGGACCAGGTGATTGCCCAGTTGCGGCCGGCCTTAGCCACTATCCCTGGCATTATCACGTTTCTAGAGAATCCACCCCCGATCCAGATCGGCGGCCATCTCACCCGGGGTCTTTATCAGATCACATTGCTCAGTCCGGACACCGATGAGCTCTACAGCCAGTCCGAACGCTTTGAGCGCCAGATGGCGCGCCTGCCCGGCTTGGTGGACGTCAATAGCGACTTGCAAATGGCGAACCCACAGGCCAACGTGGAAATCAACCGCAACATGGCCGCTACGCTGGGGGTGACACCGCGTCAGATTGAGGAAGCTTTGGCCATCGCTTACGGCGATAATCAGGTCTCGACCATCTATGCCCCCCAAGATGAGTATTGGGTGATCCCCCAGCTTCTGCCGCAATACATGCAGGGCCCACCGGACCTCTCCCAGCTTTATGTTCATTCATCGAACGGCGGTCTGGTTCCGCTGAGCGCCGTCACCGACATTTCGGAAAATCTCGGTCCCCTGGCCGTGAATCATACGGGGCAGCTCCCTTCCGTAACTATTTCGTTTGACCTCAAACCGGGAATATCGCTCGGCACGGCGGTGAACGAAATTCAGCACCTTGCGGATGACGTCATCCCACCCGGGATTGTGACCAGCTTCCAGGGCGCGGCGCAGGCGTTCCAGCAGTCTCTTAAGAATATGGGGTTCCTTCTGATCATCACCATTGTGGTGATCTATATCCTGCTCGGAGTGCTCTACGAAAGCTTCATCCACCCGATCACCATTCTCTCCGGGCTTCCCGCGGCAGGGTTAGGCGCTTTGTGGTGTCTGATGCTTTTCAAAATGGACCTGGATCTCTACGGCTTTATCGGATTGATTATGTTGATTGGCATCCTGAAGAAAAACGCAATTATGATGATTGATTTCGCGCTGCAAGCCGAGCGCAATGAAGGAAAGAACACTCACGATTCCATCTATCAGGGCGCCCTCATCCGCTTCCGTCCCATTATGATGACCAGTGTCGCGGCCTTCGCGGCCACGCTGCCGATCGCCTGGGGATATGGTGCTGGCGGGCGTGCGCGGCAGCCGCTGGGCGTCGCCGTGGTGGGTGGATTAGTTTTCTCCCAGATCATCACTCTTTACATCATCCCGGTCTATTACATTTACCTGGACAATTTCCAGAAGTGGGTGGGTGGTTTGTTCAGCCGCAAACCGGAGAAACAGCCGGCCTTGATTCCCGCCGAGCCCAGCGAAGAGATTTTCCGGCGATAGTGGGAGTTTTATGCCGATCCGCCTTATTGCCCTTGATCTTGACGGCACGCTTCTGAATAGCCAGCATGAAATTCCGCCGGCCAACCGCGAAGCGATCCAGGCGGCCGCGGCGCGAGGCATCGAAATCGTCATTGTCACAGGAAGGCGTTTCTATTCCGCCCGGCCGTTTGTTGAGCAGCTCGCCGAAGTCGCCACCGTAATTTCCTCGAATGGCGCGCGCATTGGAACTATGGCCGGGACAACCCATTACCTGAATCCCCTGCCACAACAGGCGGCGCAAAAGGTGGTGGAAACTGCCCACGAATATCGTGGCTATGCGGTAGTCATTTTCGACCAGCCGGGGCGAGGACAATTGCTGATGTCGAACGAGGCCGTGCCCTCCGGGCCACTCGGGTGGTACACACGGAACGGCGTCGATGGTGTCCTTCAGGTGCCGGAGCTAGCTCCGGCCATCACGACGGATCCTCTTCAGATTATGTTCGGCGGACCCCAAGAGGAGATCGAGCCCATTGGGAACATTCTTGAGTCCTCTGCCGTGAGGCCTTTCTATCATCTCACCTGGACGAAATACCTGGCCCGAAACTTCAGTTTGCTCGACGTGATGAATCGCGGCTGCTCGAAAGGCATTGCGCTCGCATATTGGGCGCGCCGCCGCAACATCCGCCCGCAGGAGATCATGGCGATTGGCGACAACTTAAATGACCGCGAGATGCTCGAATTCGCCGGCCAGCCCGTTCTGATGGCCAATCATAACTTCGATCCGATTCCGGACGGCTGGGCGGTGACCCTTTCAAACGATGCGGATGGTGTTGCCGCGGCCCTACGCCGCTACGCCCAGGGGTAACCGAAAAAAGACCACTTGATAGGCCACGATGGTGAAGGGAGACACGGCAGGATGGTACTCCGGGCAACCCCTCGCGGGGTTGATCGGCTTTTTCGCCTGGTTTCCGTAGGTTTCACCTACGGTTAATCACGGCGTTGCCCTCCGGGCAACCAGTCCGCCTTCCTATTCAGCCCATTTCAACGGCACAAGTTCAGCGAAGTCGTTGTGGGCGGCTATCCGGCTCCCCATGGGGGCAGTTTTGAGGGAGCGGCCCAAGGGGGCGCGCCCTGCGCATTGAGCTTTCGTGTATACACCTTGCCCCCGCCCAAAACATAGAGGAGATTGAAGTCTTTGCCGCCGAAACAGATGCCGGTCACCTCCTCATTTCCTGGCAAGGGCAAAATTGCCGTTACCCGCCCGTTTCGGTCAAAGACTTGAACGCCCGTGCGGGTTGCTACATATGCCCTTCCGGACCGGTCCATGGCAATCTCACTTGCGCCACCGTCATCCGCCCGTGCAGGAACGTAAAAGTCGTAGAAAGGTTCCCGCGCATCGAGGGAGCCATCAGCCAAAACGCGGTAACTGATTCCGTATCGAGACTCCTTCTGCGCGACGAACAGCCAGAGGCCGTCGGGGGAAGTTGCGATTCCTGTGCCCTTCCTGAGGCTGTTATCAAGGCGCTTTTCCTTCCCCCGCGCGGGAACAAGCCATAGGTCGTTCCTGCCGTCATGTCCGAAGGTGGTCGAGTAAATATCCCCGTTGCTGCGAACCATCAGACTGCGAATGGCGAGGCTCTTGGCCCGGATCGCTTTGGTTCCACGACCCGCTTCATCAGCCAGAACTTCAATTCCACCGCCGGGGCGCGCCATGTAGAGCTTGTCGTCTGGCCCAAAAGCAAAGGCGCCTCTTGCGGCCGATGTCTCGCAGGGTTCTGGCATACCGGTGCTCTTCAATCGAGCAACACCTGGAGCGCGCCCAATCCGGTAGAAGACTTGCCCTCGAGAATCTGATGCAAGGGTTCGAGCATTATCGCAACCCGTGGCGACCAACTGCCAACTCGCGCCGACTTTCAGAATTTCCTTTAGAACCGGGTTGCCCGACGGCCTGGCCGTCACTGGCGCGGGCCAGCCCCTCCAGAGCCACCGCATAACTTCTGGAAAAATTGCTGCTGCCTGGGCACCGCTGTGGGTTCCGTCTCCCCATACGTGCCTGACGTCATAACCGGCAAATTCCAATGCGCGGCTCATCGTCAGGTTCGACAGCCACCAGTCGCCCATCTCCGGTCCTCCGAGCCATTCATCATGGACGCCATCCTCCATGAAGATTCGGAGCGGTTTCGGCTCAGTTTTGCGGACCAGCACATAATATCGCTCGCCGCCGCGCATACCCACAAATGTACCAATCGCAGTGAACACCCGATGAAACGCATTGGGCCGCTGCCACGCGACGGTAAACGCGCCGATGCCCCCGGTGCTCGCGCCAGCAATTGCACGGTCATCTGCGCTCGTTGAGAGCCTAATCTGAATACCGTCTGGCGTGCGATGGCGCTCCACCGCTGGAATGACCTCATCGAGCAGAAAACGCGCAAACCGGTCATTCAGGCTGTCGAATTCGAGGCTTCGGTCGAATCTGGGATTTGCCGGAGGCGTCGCCGAATTCACAACACCCGGTGAGACTCCGATAGCGACCGTGACCGGCATTGCATGTTGTGCGATCAGATTGTCTAAAACCACTGGAGTGTGGAAGAGAAGCCCATCAAGCACCACCAGAGTACAGGCTGGGTCAGAACCTGTGTATTCCGCCGGAACGTACACGGTGATGGTGTGCGCCGCATCCGGAAAAATCTTCGAATCTGCCATTTCGAAGCTGAATATCTTACCTGCTGGAACGCCCGGATGACGCCTTGAATCAGGTCCCAGACGGTATCGATTGAAGGGCGGTGGCAGTCTTTCAGTGAAGACCGGTCCTAAATTGGGGCTCGAATGCGGGTCCGGAGTCTGACACGGGCCGAACGGCGCATATACGAGCAGCCAAAGAATTATGCAAAAGGTGGGTACAGTTTGTTTTGCCATCGATGCACTTAGCCTCCTGGTCAGGCGGATTTTCCATGCCCTTTGTCATTCACCCTGGTCAATATGTTGCGAAGCTGTTCTCTGCAATTGATCTTACACGAGCGCGCTTCTGCCACATCACCTAGACCGGATTTTGAGGATTTTCCTGGTGGGTTTCCAGATCCCGGCGTGGGCTGCCCCACCCCCGGGTGAAAATCTAAGCGGGCCTTCTAATGACGGCGCGCGGTGAAGCGAAAACGCCGATCTGTGGCCGAAACCGCGACGTCCGAAAATCCGCTGCTTTCCAGTCGCCGGGGCAGAATGTCCGGGTCAATGATGACCATCGTGTCCCAGAGGTGAAAAACTCGCATCCTGAGGCTTGCCCGGCTATCGATTCCCAGGAAAATACCGCCGGGCTTGAGCACGCGAAACGCTTCAGAAAACAACTGGTCCTGAAGAACAGGTGAAGGCACGTGGTGAAGCATAGTGAATGCCAGCACCGTGGAGAACCGTCCACCGGCAAACGGAAGCATCGTGGCATCGCCATTGACGACGCGAACACCACTCCCGCCGATGCGCCTTCCGAGCGACCGCGCGAGTTCTGAATCAAGCTCGAGGGCCGTGAGGGAGCGCACACGGTTCGACAGAAAGTCAGTTGTGAGCCCCGGTCCCGGTCCGAGCTCGAGGACGTCTGCGGCCTCTAGAGATACTCCCTCTAACGCCCAGGGGAGCACCTCGGCCTTGAGCCGTCTTTTCCATCGTTCCGAGCGGCAAAACCAGAGATGGATGCGGTTCACTCGAGCAACCTCAGTTTTATGGGTGATTACCCCTCGGCATAGTTCGCCAAGCTTTCGGAGCGCGGCGCGCGAATGAGGATCAGGATAAAAGCCGTGGCGAGAAGAGGCATGGTGGCGGCCGCGTAAAATGCGGGAAGGTAAGAGAAGCGGTCGATCAGAATACCTACGATCAAGGTGAACACCGTGCTCACGCCGCCCGCGCCGAGGCCGCTTAATCCCGTCACCGAAGCCACAACTTCCTGCGGGAAAAGGTCGGAAGGAAACGTCAGCCCCATCGTCGACCAGCTTGCGTATCCCCACGTCGCGAGACTAATGTAGCCAAGCGCCCAATAAGGGCTGTGGGTAAGGGCCGCTGGAATGCCGGCAAGAATGGGCAATGCGCTCACCACGCAGACCCATTTTCTCGCCCGGATCACCGGAATGCCGTGGCGGATCAAGAAAACGGAAACGAAGCCGCCGGTGAAATTCCCGATATCCGAAGCCAGGAAGGGGATCCAGGCAAATGCTGCAATCTGTTTCAAGTCGAAATGGCGGGCATCGCTGAGGTATTGGGGGATCCAGAAGACGTAGAACCACCAGATGGGATCGGTAAAGGAGCGTCCCAGGACAATGCCCCAGGTGTTCCGTTCTTTAAGCAGGCTGAGATACCGCTTCGCGCCGCTCAGCGTTGGCGCACGTGGCGCTTCACGGCGTGTTTCAATCAGTTTCCTCTCTTCGGCGCTCAGCCGCGGGTGAACGGGCAGCGGATGGTAAATCCACCGCCAGAGGATGAGCCAGAAAAAACCCAAAAATCCCGAAGCGACAAAGGCAAATCGCCAGCCAACCTTGAGTGCAATCAAGGCGACCAGCGGCGGGGCGATGATTGCGCCAATGCTCGATCCGCTGTCAAAAATCCCAACGGCCAGTCCCCGCTCGCTAGCCGGAAACCACTCCGCGACAGCCTTCGATGCTCCCGGCCAGTTGCACCCTTCACCAATCCCCAGCATGAAGCGGAACACGCTGAAAGAGAACACCGAACCGGCGAAGGCCGTCAACATGCTGGAGATGGACCACCAGATCATCGCCAGCGTCAACCCGAGCTTGGTGCCAATGATATCAATGAGCACCCCGCCCACCAGCCACATGATGGCATAGGCCACCTGAAACGCAGCCACAATGCCGGCATAATCCTCGTGGCTCATGTGGAACTGCCGGATGATGAGCGGGGCCAGGACGGAAAGGGTCTGCCGGCTGATATAGTTGATGGAAGTGGAACAGAACAGCGTCCACACAATCCACCAACGCAAGTGTTTAATTTTCTTCTTCACAAGGGGAGCAGGATGCGCCGCGACAGTATCAATTGCATATCGAATGCGGCCTGTGTATTAGGGCATGGTTTCCAGAGCGAATACCCACGGCACAAAAACGGTGCCGTGGCTACCCCGCTTGTGTTTATGCCCGAACGAAATGTCGCAGAGCGATTGACCGAATAACATGAAACAGACCGGATGACATGCCCGTGAAGGCGCATACATCAAAATCAATGTATGCGCCACCCGCGCCACCCGCGAGGACGAACACTTCACTTCGTCGCTTTTGACTTGTCCGGGCTACCTGGGTGGCCAGCCGGTTCTTCAGGCAGCATTTCGAAGGGCACCCGGCCGGCTTCAAGCTCCGCAACGGCTATTTTTGTAGGTTTCTTGTAAGGAGTTTGGATCAGCGGTTTTGCGCCTGCCTGCAACTGGCGGGCCCTTTTAGCCGCAACCAGAATGAAGCGGAACTTGCTATCCATTCCCTGGGGCATATCCATGTAATTCTATCCTCCAAACGTATTGCTGATTTCCAGAATATTTTCCTTCTGACTGTCCCGACGCCAGCGGGCCGCTTTCACGATGGCGCGCAAGGCGCGTGTGGCTTGGCTCACGTCCTCGTTCACCACCGCGTAATCGTATTCCTGCCAGTGAGCAATCTCTTCCCGCGCGGCGGCCAGCCGTTTTTCGATCACCTCCGGCGCGTCGGCGTGCCGGCGCGTCAGTCGCCGGCGGAGCTCTTCGAAAGAGGGCGGCAGCAGAAAAATGCTCACAGCCTGTGGAAGCTGCTGCCGGACCTTGTGATGTCCTTCGACATCGATGTCCAGCAGTATATCTCTTCGCTGCCGCTGCGCGCGCTGGATTTGCTGTAGAGAGGTGCCGTAGGCGTTCCCGTAAACCCTCGCCCACTCCAGAAACTCATGACGGTCGGCCATTTGCCGAAAGCGCGCGGCGCTCACAAAGTGATAGTCGCGGCCGTTTTTTTCCCGCGGGCGCGGCGACCGCGTTGTATACGAAACAGAAAACTCCAGCTCGCGCAGTGAGGCCCGAAGACGCCGGACCACCGTTGACTTTCCTGAACCGGATGGGGCGGAGATAATTATAACGCTCCCCGCTCCCTGAAAGGAATGGGATCTCACTTCGCTTGTAAAGCCTCAGAGCGGTTTATTCGATGTTTTGAGCCTGTTCGCGCAGCTTTTCGATTTCCACTTTCATTTCAATCGCGCTTTCCGCGATCTTCATACCGACCCGGGGCACGTCCGTGGTCTTCGAAAGCAGGGTGTTCGCCTCGCGATTCATCTCCTGAAGCAAAAAGTCCAGCTTCTTTCCGGCCTCTTCGCCTTGTTCTAGCAGGCGCTGCGCCTGCGTGACGTGGCTGCGGAAACGCGTCACTTCCTCGGTGATGTCCGAGCGGCTGGAGAGCAGCGCGACCTCCTGAGCCAGCCGTGAGGCATCAACCTCAGCCCCCTTCAACAATTCCTGAAGGCGGCTCTCCAGCCGTTCTTCAAATGCTCCTGGCACGGAGAGGACGAGCTCGCCCACCCGGAAGCCCAGCTCCTGCAGCCTCTTAAGCCGTTTTTCCAAGTCCCTCGTCAGCACCTCACCTTCGCCCTCCCTCATCTTGTTGAGGCGGGCGGCGGCATCGAGAAAGGCTTTTTCAAGGACGGTTTCCAGTCGCGCCTGATCCTCAGCGGAGAACCCCTCCTCCGCCTTGAGAATGCCCGGGATGCGAAGCAACGCAACCACGTCGAGATCCGCAGCCATTTCAGACGCTTCGCGGATTTTCTGGCAAGCCGAAAGGTACAGAGCAAGAGCCCGACGGTCCAGGGGAAGCGCTCTTTCCTCAGCCCGCTCAAAGCTGGCCGTCACCTCCACATGGCCGCGCAAGAGGCGCTCGCGCAATAGGCGTCTTGCCGTAGGCTCAAAAAAAACCAGCTCCGAAGGGAGGCGAAATTGCAGATCCAGAAAGCGATGATTCACGCTTTTCAGGTTGACCGACACTGCGAATTTTTCCTCCTCAGCGCGGCCGCTGCTATAGCCTGTCATGCTTCGAAGCATAAGAACAGTGGCGAGAATTGAGT
>JBOGJS010000305.1:0-11718 GCA_050745365.1 Terriglobia bacterium | reverse complement strand
CTGCGCCACTCATCGAACCCTGCCAAATGTTTTCAGCGGCCCTGGCTTTCGATCCGAAGCTGCCCGCAGGCGGCGCAGACGTCTTGCCCCCGTGAAATGCGGATGAAGGCCGGAACATGGTGGGCGGCGAGTACATGCTGAAAAGCCAACGTCCGGTCGAGCGCCGGAGCGTTGTAGGGCAAGGCTGCGCCTGAGTTATAAGGAATCAAGTTGACTTTAGCGCGAATGCCCTGAAGCAAAGCTGCCACCCGCACGGCGTCCGCTTCAGAATCGTTCACATCTTTCAGCAACACGTATTCAAATGTCAGGCGTTCGCGTCGCCCAAGCGGGAATTCCCGGCAGACGGAGAGAAGATCGTTCAACGGATATTTCCGATTCAACGGCATCAACGCGGTCCGCTGCTCATCGTTCGAAGCGTTGAGCGAAATGGCAAGCTTGGGCCGCGCCGGCTCACGGGCAAAGTCGCGGATCCGCGGAATAATGCCGGAAGTTGAGACGGTAATGCGGTGCAAGGGAATCCGAAGGCCTTCAGTATCCGCCAGGATCCGAACCGCTTTTATCACCGGCCCGTAGTTGAGCAGCGGCTCGCCCATTCCCATGAAAACAACGTTGACCCTCGCTGTTTTTTCAAACTGCTGGTCCTGGGCCATCGCGTAGACCTGGCCCAGGATTTCTCCCGCCGTAATGTTCCGCTGCAATCCCATCAAGCCAGTGAAGCAGAAGCGGCAATCAACGGCACAGCCAGATTGGCTGGAAATACAGAGCGTGGCGCGGTTCTCTTCTGGCATGAAAACAGATTCCACCGATTCGTTGTCGTCGAGACTCATGAGGTACCGGACGGAACCGTCACGCGATGGGAGTTTCTCCCGGACTTCAGGATAGCTGACGCTAAACCGCGAGCGGAGCGAAGCACGCAAGCTTCGACTCAAGCCGGTGATCCGTTCAATGTCTTGTTCGCGCTTTCCGTAAATCGCGCTGAAAATCTGCCGTCCACGGTAGCGTGCCTCGCCCCATTCTTCAGCCAGGCGCTCGAATTCCTCGCGGTCAAGACCGAAAAGATTGGCGTCGAGCGCGAGTTGTGCGTTTTCATGCATGACTGAAAGTGGGGTAGTCACAGGCCGCGGACCTCAACGGCCTGAGCGTGTCCCACATCTTGTGCTGGACACAGGGGGTGTATCAGGGCACGGCTTCAGCCGTGCCGATGTAGCCGCGAACAAAATAGCGGCTTTAGCCGCTGCGAGTAAAGAATCAGGGGGTGAAAGCCCCTTCCTAAAGCGCGCCTGTTCCGGCACGGCTGAAGCCGTGCCCTGATACAAAGCGCCCTCCACGATCCGCTGCCGAACAACGACTTTGAGCCCACCCCCTGTGTCCAGCAGAAGATATGAGTAAAGACCAGCTCCCAGGGGAAGGGTGCCCGATGAAGGAGGGCGGGTGAGGGGTAATTTTCATGCTTCATGTTTGCACAAACCCGGGAAGCTCGAGGGGCGGCTGGCCGGTGCCAGAATTTCTGTCGCTCCGGAAATTGCCCTCGTGTATAATTGGAAGATGTACGTGTGGGTGCCGGCAGTGTCCTGGCGGTGCTACACCCTCTGCCAAGCACTAACACAATTGGGGTTGGAGAGGGAGAGTTTAGAATAACGTGACCCGCGCCAACTCTATCGCGATCCCTTCACGGCAAGATTTGCGGGGGGTGATGTTTTGCCAAATTCCAACCTGACACAGGCCGAGACCAAAAAAGCCAGGCGTCTACTCACAGAAGCGTTGATTATCCGGAATCCCTGTGATCTCGATTTGCTGATGTTTTTGTACCGACATCCCCGCATCTTCTTAACGAGCGAGCAGATTGGCGCCTTTGTGGGTCACCCCATGAATCAGGTTGCCGCGTCGCTTGAAATTTTCACGGAGGCCGGACTGTTGGACCGAACTCAGAACGCGACACATGCTGCTCGGATGTACCATCTGAAGTTTGGGGGGCCTGAGGGCGACGGGCTCAAAAAATTGCTGACGGCTGCGTCCACCTCGAAGGGGCGACGAGGTCTCGTCGAAATCCTCCGCTCCCCAGGTCCATCGCTCGACGCGGGAGTTCCTCAGGGTAAGCTGCGATTACTGAGAATGGCGTAAACTCGTAAACTTATGGAGAAATCTATGGCCGCACCCGACCTCGTCAAAACCGGAATAGCTGGTCTCGATGACATTTTGGAGGGAGGCATTCCTCGCGGCAACGTCATCCTCATGGAAGGAACGATCGGCGTCGGCAAAACGACATTGGGGCTGGAATTCGTCTATCGGGGTGCGGCCGAGTTTGGAGAACCCGGTATTGTTGTGCTCTTTGAAGTCTCGCCCGACAAAGTTGTGAGAGATGCGAGGGCGTTCGGTTGGGATCTGCAGGAACTCGAGAAGCGGAACCGGTTGAAAATCGTTTTTACCACCCGGGAGGTTCTCCGGCAGGAGTTACAACAAGCCGACAGCGTGCTCTTGGAGGAAGCCGCGAAAATGGGCGCTCGCCGCATCTTTATTGACGGCGTGAGTAGGATGTTGGGCAGTAATGGCAGTGCGGAATCCCGCTCCGCGTTTCACGTGCTCACCGAAGGTCTGCTCCGTGAAAATCTCACCGCGGTCCTGGCCGCCGAAGCGTCCACGCTCAACGGCCATTCGGGAAATGCTCTGCCCGAGGAATCCATTGCGGATACGGTGATTCGCCTGGCCATGAATGACGATTACCGTGCGGTCACGAGGTCCATTGAGATCGTGAAATCGCGGGGGCAAAACTATCAGATGGGCCGCCATAGCTTTCGTATTGTCGCCGGCCAGGGCATTCAGGTATTTCGTCGTGTACAGTCTCCCCGAAGCGCCAGTCGAGAGCGCGCCGGGGCTTTCGATCCAACCAGAAGAGTTTCAACCGGCGTTCCCGGCCTCGACGAAATTGTAAACGGTGGCTATTTTGTCGGCAGCACTACAGTCGTCGCCGGGATTTCGGGGGTCGGCAAAAGCGTGATGGGCCTTCAGTTCCTGGCCGAAGGTATTCGCAAGGGCGAGCGTGGACTCATGTTGAGCCTCGATGAGCGGGTGGATCAGATATTACGCAATGCTCGCAGCATCGGTATCGATTTTGCTCCGGCAATGGAACAAGAGCTTATTCGCATTGGATATGAACCTCCCCAGGAAATCGAAGTTGATGGGCATTTCTACCATATTGAGCAGTTAATCGAAACGTTTAAGCCGCAGCGTGTGGTGTTTGATAGCCTCTCCACCTATGGTTCCAACCTCGGTACCAAAGGGCGATTGTTCCGAGATTTCTTTCATGCCCTCGTTAGCCTGATGAAGGAAAACCAGATCGTTGCGGTTTACAACCACGAGAATCCCGAAATGCTAGGGATGAACACGATGATGGGCAGCTTCGCGATGAGCTCTCTCGTCGACAATATCATTTTGCTGAATTGGGTGGAACTGGGCGACAGTTTCCGCCTCGGAATGAACGTGGCGAAAATGCGCGCCAATCCAGTGAACCGGGTGACGCGCGAGTGCGAAATCACAAGTGACGGTATGCACGTACTGCCGCGAGTACTCCCCATGGCCCAATCGCCGTTCTCTGCTTATCGTGGACTTATCTCGCGTGCCCCGGAGCGCCGGTCGCATCTGCAGGAGCCAAGGGAAGATGCCGCTTATGAATGATCTGTTGAACGTCTGGCTTTGCGATCGCGAAGCCGGAGGTTGGAAGTCAATTTGGTAAGCCCGCCTCAGAACTTTCCCGCAATCACCCGGTCCATGGCGGCGGACGTATCGTAAAACTGCTGGTCGGGTGCGAACCGGTACCGGCGCTCCATCTCAGCAACTAACCAGCCCTCGTAGCCTATCTTCACTAGCGCAGCGTGAATCGCGAGCCAGTTGTTATCTCCCAGAAAAATGTTGGTATAGACGCTGTCGCAGCAACGGCCACGCTTTTTCATCGTGTCCTTAATGTGGATTCGCGTAATGTGCGGTCCGAGTATTTCAATCCATTGTTCGGCAAATCCCGTATCGTGGATGTTGCCAAGGTCCAGGTGGATTCCCACTGACGGCTCGTTCACATCCGTGAGGAATTCCAAGAACTCCCGCGGGCTGAGGAGGAACTTTTGCTCGGAGCAACAATTTTCGCAACCAATCCTTACTCCTGCGCGCTTGGCCTGCGGCCCAAGCTCCTTCATAGTACCCAGCGTGCGCCGGTAGACTTCGTTGTAGGGAACCTCCTCCGTCACCAGGCCGGCCACTACCAGAATGGCATCCGTCCCGAGCAGCCGAGCCGTTTCGAGCTGGCGCTGAACAATGCGGATGCCCGTTTGACGAATTTTCGGGTCTCGCGCGGAAAGGGGATACTTCCAATGGAGGCCGGTTGAGACGTTTGAGACCACTAATCCAGCATTTTCAACCTTGTGCCGCAAAGCCGTAACTTCGGCGTCCGTAGTTTCCATCCTGAACCAGGGGACATTTCCAAGCCACAACTCGACTCCGTCGTACCCCGCTCTTTTGATCAGCTCGACACCACGCTCGAAGCTCCATCCCTTTGGAATCTCATTATCTCCAATCGACTTCTTCAGCCTTCCAGCCCCGCCTTCCCCACTCGCTGCAGCCGGCGAGTCCGCCGGAGCACCATCCAGGAGAAGCGGCTTCACCACCGTCAGGCCGGCGGCCGCCACAGTCCCGGCCGCAGCACTCGCTACAAATTCCCGGCGCGTCATCCTCTTTCCAGATTTGCCGCTCATCGATGTGTCCCTCCGCTTGAGGTGAGAAGAAAACGAAAATTCGCTGAAAACGGGACCAGCCGCCGATCCCGTCGCGTCCGAGGTACGCAACCTCGCCGATGTAGAATAAATGCCCCCTGCCGTCCCGGTAGCGCGCACCCCGCCAGCACCGGCAAGACGTATTATAATCGCTCATCATAACGCAGAGGAGGCTATTTGAAAGTGGAAAAAAGACGAGTAATCCGACAGTTTCGGGCGGGGACGTAGCGGCGGGTTTACCCCGCCAGCCCGAAATGTCGGCATAAAGCCGCCTCTACACACCCAAAACTGACGCATTACTCGGATTGAGGCCACAGGAGGCGGGGAAAACAGAAAGCTGGGATGATGACTTGCATTTTACAAGTTATCTTGCTAAGGTTCCGAAAGTGCTTGGGAAGCCTGAGTCAAGACGACGGTCCGGCTGCCCGGTGAGCATTTCTCTTGAAGCGTTTGGAGATCGCTGGTCACTGCTGATCGTCCGCGATTTGATGGTTCGGGGATTCCGGACGTTTAAAGAGTTCCAGCAATCGGGCGAAGGGATTGCCACCAATATCCTGGCGGATCGGCTGCGGAAGCTACGAGCTTCCGGAATCATCTGCGCCGAAGCGGAGAAAAGTGACGGGCGAAGGGTGATTTACCGGCTGACGGAGAAAGGGATTGATCTGGCGCCGGTGCTTTTGGAGCTACTCATCTGGGCAGCGCAACACGAAGAAACGGGAGCACCCTGCGACCTAATCGCGGAAATGGCGAAACATCGTGAAGATGTTCTTGCTGAAGTCAGGCGTCGTTGGCGGGAACACGGTTCAACTCCGCTGATACCCCGGTTCAGCGAAGCAAGTGGTGTGCTTGCCGGAATGGCCATCGCGACGGATAGTTCCGCCACGGCCCGCCGCCGTCATTCATCATCAGACAAAAGCCAGCAGTCAAAGAAAGCGTAACTCTCAAAAAGGAGATGAAGGATGAGCAAGGTGCGAGTGTTGGTTGGCACGCGCAAGGGCGCGTTTATTATGGAATCGGACGGCAAGCGCGAAAAATGGGACGTGAGCAGCCCTCACTTTACGGGCTGGGAGATTTATCACCTCAAGGGGTCTCCTGCTGACCCGAACCGCATATTTGCATCGCAGTCGAGCGGCTGGTTCGGGCAGGTAATCCAGCGCTCGAATGACGGCGGCAGGACGTGGGAGGCGCCTGGAGGAGGAGTAACTAAAGGTCCTTCAGGGATGCCTCGCGGCGAGAGCAACAAATTCGTCTATGACACCTCTTCTGAAACGGGCAAACCTCTCACCACCCACCAGTGGTACGATGGCACGCAGCATCCCTGGGAGTTTAAGCGCGTCTGGCATCTGGAACCCTCTCTGACCGACCCGGACGCTGTTTACGCCGGCGTGGAAGACGCCGCCTTGTTTCGCTCAACCGATGGAGCGCATTCCTGGCAGGAGCTTTCCGCATTACGGGGTCATGGGACCGGTCCCAAATGGCAGCCCGGCGCGGGCGGCATGTGTCTGCACACCATCATTCTCGATCCCAGCGATCCGGAACGAATCTATATCGCCATCTCAGCGGCGGGCGCTTTTCGCACGGACGATGGCGGCAAGACGTGGAAGCCGACTAATCGCGGCCTGAAGTCGCAATACATACCTGACCCCAACGCGGAGGTCGGCCACTGCGTTCATCACATCGCGAAAAGCCCGTCGCGCCCGAACGTGCTGTTCATGCAGAAGCACTGGGACGTGATGCGCAGCGACGACGCCGGCAATTCCTGGCAAGAAGTCAGCGGCAATCTCCCGACCGACTTCGGATTTGCCATCGATGTTCATGCCCACGAGCCGGAGACCATCTACGTGGTTCCGATCAAGAGCGATTCGGAGCACTTCCCGCTGGATGGGAAACTGCGCGTCTATCGCAGCCGCACGGGCGGAAACGAATGGGAGGAGCTCACAAAGGGGCTGCCGCAGAGCAACTGCTACGTCAATGTTCTGCGCGATGCGATGAGCGTCGACTCGCTGGATCAATGCGGCATCTACTTTGGCACCACCGGCGGGCAGGTGTACGTCTCCGCCAATGCCGGAGACACTTGGAGCCCCATCGTTGAACACCTTCCGCCGGTGCTTTCGGTGGAAGTTCAGACACTGGCGTAAGCCGCAACAGCTTGCCGGCCGCTTCAGCAAGCCGTTGACTGTGGATTTTAAGCGAGGACTGGACGCACGAAGCCCCTCTCCTTCGGCTTCTAGCTGCACTTCTCGGAGGCCCAGAGACCACCATGGTCCGAGTCATCCTTCCGTACCATTTGCGAAAACTGGCAGGGGTCGAGGGAGAGATCCAGCTCGACGTCAAAGGCGCAGTCACGCAGCGCTCGCTGCTGGACGCACTCGAAGAGCGTTACCCTGTACTGTGTGGCACTATCCGCGACCACGCCACGCGCGAGCGCCGGGCGTTTCTGCGCTTTTTCGCATGTGAAGATGACTTATCTCATGAGCCGCCAGACGCACCGCTCCCCGACGCGGTGGCAAGGGGCGCGGAGCCTTTCCTGATCGTGGGCGCCATCGCCGGCGGCGAGCCAACCGAACCGGTGTGGACGACGGATCTTCTTATGCAGTGACACGATAGCGCCCCTACGGAGCCTCTTAATGTTTTTTGCGCTCTGTGGGCTTCTCCCGATTTGCCTCGCGCGCTGCGCGGCATTACCATAGAGGTACCGGTGAGCTTTGCGGGCAAACATCCGCGAAGCTCGCTGACTCTTTCTGGAACTATCGCGCGGGTCATTGATGATGGCAGAGTCAGCATCGGGGATCTCGTCGCCTCGCGCTCGAAGCTGCCAACTTTTTAGCTCAGCCTTGCTCCTGGTTCTTCTCCTGCCTTCCCTGCCGCTTCGTGCTGATGAATTCCACACGACCGAGCATTACCGTGTCCGGATGTTCTCCTACGGCACCTTCACTTTGAACACGCGCATGGGGGATATTGAGATCGAGGGATGGAACAATCCGCATCTCGCGATTGAGGCGGAAAAGGATGTTCAAGCCAGATCGCAGAAGAAAGCGGAGCGGCTCTATTCTCGGGTTCGCGTCGAGATCCAGGGTCAGGATCATAATATTTTTCTCCGTACGATTTATCCCCGGCGCCGGCCGTGGCGACCTTTTCGGGACGAATCTAAAATTTCTGTGAACTTTACCATCCATATGCCTTACGACGCGAACGTGCGTCTCAAGTGTGTGGATGGAGATGTGACTGTGAGCGGACTGACCGGCAAAGAAGTGCTCGATGTCAATTACGGCGATGTCGAAATCGACGTTCCCAATGTCTA
Source organism: Terriglobia bacterium (assembly GCA_050745365.1). GTDB lineage: Bacteria > Acidobacteriota > Terriglobia > UBA7540 > UBA7540 > RH2-MAG17b. Next base: position 3,660 of record JBOGJS010000305.1, on the reverse strand, counting down.
CCGGCTACGGCTGCTGGACGCGCGTACATGGCTTGGGTATGTCGAGAGCGATCTTCACGGAATGCCGGATGACGCGGCGGGTTTCGGCAAAACTGTCTCGTTCAATAATCTCATGGGTACCCAGGTCATTATCGTTCACGTACGGATGGGCGGTGTCTTCGTTTATGGCGACGACGATTACTGAAGAGAGGTTCCCAGCGGACGGCGCAGTGCGCGGAGTAAAGTGCCATACTAGACTTTTGAGCTACAGGCTGGGAAATACACGGCTCGAAGCTCACGCTGAAGGGTGATCGTGGCCACCGGACAAAACATCTCTTCCGCCGTCATCCTCGATTACCTCCACTCTCGCCCACGCTGGCTCCGCTGGCGGGAGTGGGCAAGCGGGAGGCGATATCTTCCTACACGCTTTGGCGACCGCTCGCAGCCGTTGATTGTTCTTGCCCATTCTTTCCGCGATGCGCAAGACGCACGGCAGGTTTCGCTGGCGCTCGAGCAAAACTGGCTGGAGTCGCCAGGGTATTGCCGCGAAACTTACGATGAGATTTTGTTCCGAGCCCCCGGAATGGTCCTGGTTCAGCTTCGCAGGAACAACAGGTGTGGTTGCCTGGGTCATCGGCATCCTGTGGTAAAAGAAGAGCCATTTGCCGAAGCGCACGACGCCTTTGGTGGAATCGCGATGGGAGAAATCGATATTGCCTGCCGGCAAGTGCAGGAATGGCATGCTCTGCCCCTTTCCGACACGGCCATGGACGTGAAGTTTCTAGAGGGCAGCCGCCTGGATGAATTTCATAAGGAACAATTCCGATTGAAAGTGCTCAGCATTATTCTTCACGAAATCAACCACCTCGTCTCTCCCGAAGAACCCGAAATCGAAATCCGCAAGCGCAGCCTCGGCTTTTATCACGATACGCTGGCCCAGTACGTCGAGAACGCTCTTCGGACCCTGTCACTCACCATTGACCGGTCCTTTTCCCGCCTGCCCTGATCCCTTCCACTGTCCAAATTTTCATGCTCGCTCGATGCAGTTGGTGGTAGACTGGAGGCGATTAAGTCCTGTGCTTTAAGGACAATCTTACCGTTATTCTCGGGGGCGACGATGAAAGTCGCCCCTCCTGCCTTCGGGAAGCATGAGGGTTCCCGAGTTCGGTTCCTATGAGTAGATGAAGAAAGGGGTTGGGAATTATCATCTCCGAAAATCCATATGGTGAGTGCCTCGTAGCTTCCTTGCGCCCGACGGACCAGGCTATCGACCTCGCTGGGCCACGTTTTGCGCATACGCAAACTCTCAATCGCAGGCTGCGCTCCCTTCCTAAACGCGTTTCGCGGTTTCCCCATCCAGGCGCCATCGCGGCGTTCTTATTTATCCTCTTGCTCACTGCGCCGGCATCATTCTTCGGCGCTTCGTCTCCGCTGGTCCTTGAATATCATCTTCTCCTCCTCGATCCGGCCTCGCACATGGTGAAAGTTGTGATCCATGCAGGAAACGTCCGTGAGCCTTCCCTGGATTTTGTGATGCCTGCATGGGCTCCGGGGCGCTATGCCATCTATGATTTTGCGAAAAACGTACAGCAGTTCAAAGCCACTGGCGCAAGCGGCCGTTCTCTCGTGTGGACGAACACTGACAAGCAGACCTGGCACGTCCAGACGCTGGACGCCGCGGGATCCGTCACCGTGACTTACCGCGTTTTCGCGAATGACCTTACTGGAAGCTTTTCGCAATTCGATGCCACCCATGCCGATATCAACGGAGCCTGTATTTATATGTACGTGGCCGGACACAAACGCGACCCGGTCACGCTCACGGTTCAGCTTCCGGACATGTCCGGCACGCACTGGAAGACCTTCAGTGGGTTTTCTTTATCTCCGAAGCAAACCACATTTCACGCTCCCAACTATGACCGCCTGATTGACACGCCTCTCGAAATCGCGCCGGAAGACCAGGTGACCGAGTTCCGAGATTATGGCAAGCTGTTCCGCGTGGTGGTTCATGCCTACGGCGAGGGCGAGGAGAGCCCGGAGCGTTGGACGGCAGCCCTCGCCGCGGGCCTCAAAAACGTTGTGCACGTCGAAATGGCCATGATGCCCGCGCCTGACTTCCATGCTTACACATTTCTCTTCGACATCACGCCTTTCATCAGCGAAGGTGATGGGATGGAGCATTTGAACTCAACAGAGATCATTGTGCGGGGCACCTTGGGAGCGGACACGCTCGCCGAGGCTCTGGAGCTTGGCGCGCATGAGTTCTTTCATGTGTGGAACGTCAAACGCCTGCGCCCCGAAGGATTGGGACCTTTCGACTATACCAAAGAGGATTACACGCGTTCCTTGTGGTTTGCCGAAGGCATTACTCAGTATTATTCTTACATCTTTCTTTTACGATCAGGCATCTGGAGCCGGGAAGAGTTTCTCAACCGGCTGGCGGATGAAGTCTGGACGCTTCGCCAGGATCCAGGGCGAAAGATGATGTCCGCCGAGAGCTCCAGTTTTCACGCCTGGTTTTACGATCGCGTCCCGCAGATGCAGGAAACCAACTTCGCCAATTCGACGATTTCCTATTACGACAAGGGCGCGATACTCGGGATGCTGCTCGATCTCGCTCTCCGCGAGCGTACAGCGGGGGCAAAGAGTCTGGATGACGTGATGCGTCTCATGTATCAGAAGTTCTACCTGGAAGCTCCGCGCGCCAGCTACTATTTGCCCGGCAGGGGCTACACGGAACACGATATCCTCGAGGCACTGGATGAAGTCTCCGGAAGCGATTTCTCTTTGTTCTTTAAGCGTTATATTGCGGGCACCGAACCGCTCCCGTATGAGAAAATCCTCTCGGCAGCCGGGCTGCAATTGAAAATCGGCGTGAGTCCCGGATCGCCGCCCTCGCTGGGTGTCCTCACCGAGCCTGCTGCAACAGGCCTGAGGATCGCCGCCGTCCGCCCCGGCGGCCCGGCAGCGCGAGCAGGACTCAGCCGCGACGACATTCTCGTTTCGGTAGACCAGCTTTCGCTGGTTGACGATTCCCTTCGCGACCGGCTGCGGATGTACCCGCCCGGTGCTACGGTTCCCTTCACTGTCGAGCGCTATGGCAGGCGTGAAACCATTTTCGCGAAACTCGGTCCGCCAGTCCCGAACGAATACACTATTCAACAAGAGCCCCAGGAGTCGCTTGAAGAAGAGCAAATCCGGGAGGGCTGGCTTGGCACACAGAACACCGCATCGCGCGTTGCGAGTGCCAGCGAGCAACCTCCATTCTGACGCCGTTCCCTAAACGCAAGGTAAGATATACCCAATCGGTTCCAACGTCGAAGTGAGGTGATTCAGCAGGGTTCCGTCACGGTCCGGTTTGTCGCAAACTTTTGGACCTTGTCATTCCGAGCGGAGCGAGGAATCTCGCCCGGCGCGCGTTCCAGCGAAAGGACGCGGCAAGATTCCTCGTAGCTCCGCTCCTCGGAATCACGTTTGCCTACTGCCCTGCCGCGCTACAAAATCCGGCAGAAGAGACTTTGACGTGACCCTCGGTGATTCAGGTCTGGTTCTGTTCTTAGCAAGTTAAAATGTCCGCTTTTTATAGCAAGTGAAATGTCCGGTTTTGCCTTTCGTTCGACGCTAACCGAAGGAGCCCGTAGGGCGACTGAGGTTAGCGTCGAACGGCGCCCGAGGCGCCGG
>JBOGJS010000304.1:0-21999 GCA_050745365.1 Terriglobia bacterium | reverse complement strand
GCTCCCCACCTTCCCCCAAGGGAGAAGGTGCCCGACGTAGGAGGGCGGATGAGGGGTCCTTTTTCTCACGCTGAGCAGGCCGCATGTCATGCAGAGGAGCCGGAGGCGACGAAGGATCTCTGTATTTGCTTGATTTTACAAATACGGGGACGCTTCGTTTCGCTCAGCATGACACACTCAAGGGGATTTTCAGCATCCTGTTGGGTAGCCCGCGAAGCGGGCGTGAGAACTTAGCACAGGACGAAAGAACGTGTGAATAAATCCACGTTGACTGTCATGTTGAGCCCGATTTTTCACAAGTCCTCAGTCGCCTCAAGATGCCGCGCAATATGAGGATAAATATCGAGTGCCGCATTCCTTCCCAGAATCGAATCGGCGTGGCCGTAACCCGGGATCACGTGCCGGGAGTAAAGTGATTTCCCATTGGCTTCACAGAGCACGTTGTACGTTAATTCCGTGCTCTCGGGGAGGAAGCAGCGATTCTCGCCTCCGTGAACGAATGCGACGGGGATTGCCAGCCGTTTGAGGTGCGGCAAATAGGCCTCTTGGCCGCTGGCGGTAACGATGTGCCCGGTGCGCACCATGCGCGCCAGATGCTCGAAGGCGAGAATGTTCGTCAGGCCAAACATCTCGTAAAGCGCGTCGTGCGTGGTGGCGCTGAGCTGCTGGTGCTCGAAGACCTGGGCATACATGAACGTAATCCGATGGCAGACAGGATTCGTGCAAAGCTGCTCGGGCGGCATCGGGTAGAGCCTGAGCGTAGCTTCGTAGAGCTTGCCCTCCCAGCCCGTCTTGTCATTCACGTAAGCGTTGAGCGACTCGATGCCCAGCAGCTTCAGGAACTCCGGGACGTAGAGGCCACATTTTAACTGCGTAACCGGCGCCGTCACCAGGTGCGTCGCAACCTGCGAGCTGACGGCGGAACGTACCCCCTTGAGTCCCTTGAGCATCGCCATGAAAAAGCTGACCGAGCCGAAGCAATGCACCACCATCTGAACAGTCGGGGCGCCCGTCAGTTTCTGCACCTCGTTGACTGCCGCAGGATAATCGAAGCGGGCAACGTCATCCGCCGTGAATTCGAGGTTAGAGCAAGCGAGCTCAATGCTGCCGCGGTAATCCAAAGCCCACACGTCAAAGCCCCGCGCTACCAGGAACTCCACCAAGTTGGTCTCAATGGTATCCGTGCGGAAGATGAGGCTCGACACGCCGATACCGTGCGAGAGGATAACGGGTCCTTTGCGGCCACCCCGGTAGCGAAGGAAACGCAACTGGACGCCGTCCGCAGTGGTGAAGAAGTGAGTTTCGGGTGCGGGCGCGCGCAAGGGGCGTTTTTTCCTCGGCCTGCTGTTTGCCTCGAGGTAATGCGGGGGCGCCGCAATGCCGCCATAGGTATCCCATAGAATCCCTGCGAAGAACTTCCCGAACTCCGCCGCCGTAGCAAGCCGCTGCACGCCGCCTCCGGTGCTCGTCACCCGTAGCGTCGTCAGGAGCTTGAGAAAATCCGCGGGAGAATCTCTCAGGATTCCCTCGCCGATCGGCGGCGCAGTCGCAGTTTCACCATCGTAGAGTTTGAAGTAAAGAGTGGTTGTCTGCGGCCAGACTTCGTTCAGCAGTCCTTCGTGGATGGTTTTGAAGCCCTCAAAATAGTAAACACGACCCTCTTTGGAAAGGAGCTCCATCTGGTAAATCATGCTGCGCGTGCCGGTGAGGCTAACGTCTTTGGCGAGAAGGTGGAACTCGCCTTTCCTCACCGTCAGCGGCTCGGGAGAAAGTGGAGTTGCGCGGACCGTGCCCGTAATATGGAAGGGATGGCCGGGAGTGGAAAGCGCTCTGGCCAGGTTATCCGTCGCCATGGTCAGTGTGAACTGGAATTGCGATTTCTTCAGCCGACCCACCTCCGCCGCCCGCTCGAAATCGTCGTGCACCTCGGTCGCGAAATAGCCCCGCATGGATTCGGTGAATTCGAGCCCCGGCGGCGGAGCCGACGCAGCCAAAGAAGAACAATGATCCGGAATCTTTTCATTGGACGGAGGAAGGCAGCTCATGCGAGGTTCTCCTTTAAATGACAGTGGGAATTTCGGAGGGGAAGCGAGGGGTTGAGATAATGTACGCTAGACACCTAGCCTAGCATAGGGGGGCGTCGTCGTCAAGCGCTGGTAAATTGGCCGTCGAGAGGGGGGAATAGCTGCCGCTCTCTCGAAGGGTGCTTCGGGGCGCTCCCATCCAATGGCCGGGAAGCCGCAGCGCGCGAAGAACGTGCGCACGACAACACCGCGATGAGCCCTCGACAAATACCTAGTCAGGGCCTTACACTTGCCCAACTGAGAAACCTTATAGGGAGCAAACCAGGTCCTTGCCCGCGTCACCAGAATCGTTCCGAGCCGGTCTCGACAGACTCATCGCTAAATTTGATGGCGAGAAAGAGCATTACCTTGCGAAGGGATACTCCGAGGCCCAGGCGCGCATCGATTTCATTACGCCCGTGTTTCGCGCTCTTGGCTGGGACTGTGAAAATGAGGCCGGCATCGCTTCACGATGGCGTACGCTTTGGGGGTTCTTAATTCTAGTTTACTGAACTGGTACTTCCGCACGAGGTTTACGAGCAATAACCACATCGCGTCGAATCAGCTTGCTGACTTGCCGCTCGTTGTTCCTGACGCTAACGTTCACGAGAAAATCGCGGCGCGGGTTACGCGAATGCTGGAATTGGAAAAGAGTAAGCATTCCGGCAGGCTTGCGCCTTCAGAGCTTGAGCGTACTGAGCGTGGGATCGCCGCGACTGATTTTGAGATCGACAACCTGGTTTACGAGCTTTACGGCATAACAGATGAGGAACGGCGCATCGTCGAGGAGGCTACCGCGCCCGATGGCGTATGATACCCGATGTGCCGCCGCAGGTGTTGGTGGGACCGGCAGGGCGCTGGCTGGTGACGCGAGTGGGTTGACAAGGGCCAGTGAGTCCCGGTACTGTATCGCATTTCTATGAAGATTCTCGTTTTGGGTTCGGGTGGCCGTGAACACGCGCTTGCTTGGAAGCTGCGCGAAAGCCAGCAGACCGAAGACATTTATTGTGCTCCGGGCAATGCCGGCATCGCTCAGGAAGCGGAATGCCTGCCCGTGGACCTTTCGAATCCTGCCGAAATGCTCGAACTCGCGAAGAGTGTGGGCGCCGAACTCACCGTCGTCGGGCCGGAGGCCCCGCTGGCGGCGGGCGTGGTGGATGCCTTCGAAGAAGCGCAAGTGCCGATCATCGGCCCGGCGCGGAGGGTAGCGAGACTCGAAAGCAGCAAGATCTTTGCCAAGCAGTTCATGCAGCGGCACGGAATCCCCACAGCTCGTTTTGCCGTCGCAGAAGACTTTGAAAATGCCATCCGGACGTTCCGTGATTTCCCGCCGCCTTTAGTCATCAAGGCGGATGGCCTCGCGGCAGGCAAGGGCGTGGTTGTGGCCAAGACGCGCGATCAAGCCGAACAGTCGCTCCACGAATTGATGCGTCAGAAGAAATTAGGCACTGCCGGCCAGTGCGTAGTCATCGAAGAGTGCCTCATCGGAGAGGAAGTGTCTTTTATCGTTCTAAGCGACGGCCACACCGTGATGCCCCTTGCTCCTTCGCAGGATCATAAGGCGCTTCTCGACAACGATGAAGGTCCTAACACAGGCGGCATGGGAGCCTACAGTGACGACGGGATTGTTGCCGAGGGCTTGCGCAGTACCATCCTCGACCGTATCGTGAACCCTACTTTCGCGGGCTTAGAAGCGGAAAGCATGGCCTATCGCGGCTTTCTTTATTTTGGCCTGATGATCACCGAACGAGGCCCCATGCTTCTCGAATACAATGTCCGCCTGGGCGATCCTGAAGCGCAGCCAGTGCTGATGCGACTGCGGTCTGACCTGGCGGAACTTCTTAAGGCGGCACGGGAGGGTACGCTGGCGGCACGCGACCTGCACTGGACTCCCAACCCTGCCGTCTGCGTGGTGATGGCGTCGAAGGGATACCCGGAAAAGCCGGAGACGGGCCAGCCGGTTTTCGGCTACGACTTGGCGGAGCAGATGGGCGGCGTCAAGGTTTTTCATGCGGGAACCGTCTTCAAGGACCACCAGTTGTTCAGCCATGGCGGTCGCGTGCTTGGCGTGACCGCTGTGGGCGAGGATTTGCCGGCCGCGATTCAGCGAGTCTACACGGCGGTGGGGAAGGTCCGGTACGAGGGCATGCAGTATCGGCACGACATTGGAAGTAAAGGAGTCGGGCGGCGCAACAACGGTCTTTGGAAAGCGCCCTAGGCCGCGGAGGGACCGTCAGTTCCCGAAAAGCGCAGTAGGGTGTGAATTGGAGTGGCAATTCACGGAGGCTCAGGGCTAAGTGTCGGACAGTCAGCGTCTTACCGTGTGCCCCTATGAATACGGTGTGTCTGAACGGCTTTGTAGCGCATGCGGTTTTCGCCTTTGTAGGCATTGCTCAGGACACGTCTTGGAAAAACGGAGGCCCGCGCCACGATTTTACCGAATCAGTACGTTTTGCATCATGCGAAAGTGTGACGTGGCGACGAAGAGACCGGCCATCAAGCAGGCATTGTAAGTGATGTGCAGCACGACGCTAGGCGCAAGCGACTGCGTCGCCCCTCGGACCATTGAAAAAACAAGCCCGACCAGAAAAATCATGAACAAGTGATCCCACGCACCCCTGTATTCCTGGATATGCATGGCGGCGAATAAAATTGCGGTGACAATGATGGCGAAGCGCAGCCCAACGCGCGTTTCAAAAATGGAAAACAGGACACCCCGGAAAACGAGTTCTTCCATGAAGGGCGCTATGATCACCGCGAAGACAGCCACCGCATAAGACGAGTCCGGCGAGCTAAAGAGGTGTTCTAGAGGAAAATGCTTTTTGTCCGGCAGGAAAACCGGAATAAGCTGGACGGCAATCGCGATCAGGATTCCGCCGGCCACGTATCGCAGGATGTTCGCGCCGGTAAGATGTCCCCACTTGATTCCCTCCCAGAATCTGAGCCGGTAGTGAACGGCGACGAGAAAGTAGATGTAAGCGAAGAGGATGATATAAAAACCGAACTGCACGCCCAAAAGAAAGAAGGTGTTCTGGCCCAGCGATTGTGTTGAGCCCTTCCAGCCCATCACGGGCTTAAGCGCGGCGTAGGCGGCGAGCCCGAGAAAGTAAGTCAGAAACAGCATGACGAAGAAAAAGATGGCGAAGTAGAGAAGGTCCGGAAGCGTCCAAATCTCGCGCCGCGGCGGAGGGGCAGACTCGGAAGAAGTCTCCGGCAAGGGAGCGTGTTCCGGGTCGGAGTGTGGTTCAGGATTTTCCAAGAATGTGCTAACGACTCTGTCCTCCCTTGCCGAGCACGGCAGATATCAGCGGGAGCATGATCTCGTGGTGGCCTGTTAGAGCATAGCCTCGGCTTGTTTGGCGCTGCGGGTGCGCCGCCGCCGTCGGCCGCAGGACTACGTTTTGCAGCGGACGGTAGTGCTGGATGAAATCCATATTCACCGTGGTAATCCCTTGAGGCGCACGGCCAATGTTCGCGGCCAGGCTGAAGCATTTCAGAAAAACTTCCGGCAACACTACGGCGGACCCGACGTTGAGGTAAACTCCGCCTCCATTCATTTTTTCCACCAGGGCCGCCAGCAGCAAGAAATCGCGGTAGGTGGCTGCGCCCAGCGCGCGCGCATCGATGGCTGGGTGCTGATGAATAATGTCCGTGCCGATTGCCTCGTGGACCGTCACCGGAACCCCGCCACGGTAAGCGCGATCTAGGATGCTGTACTTTCGAAACTTTGCGGCGCGCGAAGACGAAAGAAAGCGTCCGGCCGCCTCACCCAGGCCCAATTGCATCTGATCTCCCACCGCAATGCTTTGATGAATATAACGTCCGGTTTCTTCCGCCATGCCGAACTGCCCTTCGCCAAGCATGGCCGGGACGTCCTCGGAAGTGGCGCCCACCAAAGCGATCTCAAAGTCGTGAATGAGAGTCGCGCCCGTCATCGCAACGGCTGTAACGTAACCGCGATGGATGAGATCAATCAAAATGGGACCGAGCCCGACCTTAATTACGTGTCCGCCCAATCCCCAGATGATGGGCTTGCGCTTCTTGCGCGCGTTTTCGAGTGCTCGAACCACGCCGCGAAAGCTTTCCGCCGCAAGAATGTGGGGAAGAGAGTCCAACCACTGGCTTATTCTCTCGCCATGCCTAACCGGCCTGGCGAAGTCCGCCACGGAGACTTTGCTAGGACGAGTCTTGAGCGGGTAAGTCTTAACGCGGTCGAGTTTCAGGGGCTTTGCGTGGTAGACACTCAACGATGTCACGACGAGCCCGCGTGCTTGCTCCGCATTACGGCCTCTACTTTTTGGCGGCGCAGCTTCTTCAATGTATTAATCACGGGTAGGGGAAGATCATTCGACTGATCCTTGGTTGTGACGATCCGTTTCGACCCTTTCATCCTTCCCCCTCCTGCGATTCCAGAGACGTCAGCGCCGCACCGATGGCGACCTTCAGTCGTGGAGTATCTTCCTGAACGATGTCCCACACTGTCGGCAAATCAATTCCCAGGTAGTTATGGACCAGTACGTTCCGGAAGGCTGTAATACGCCTCCATTCGACCTTGGGATACGCGTCTTTCAATGGGGTCGATATCCGCTGCGCTGATTCGCCTAGGGTCTGAAGATTTCTGAGCACAGCATCTTGAAGTGTTATGAGAGGCAAAGAAGGCGCCCGCCCACCGCTACAGTCTTCCTCAATCCGACGAATGCATTCCAGGATGTGTCTCAGGTAAACTCTGTCATCTTTCATAGTGGGGTAGCTTCGCGCAAAACGTGGTCGCGGAGATCCGGCCGGAGAGCCCTTTCGGCAATCACCTCTACACGCCGGCCGAGCAGATCTTCCAGGTCAAGCACAAGACCTGCCGGAAACCACGAGCTCGTATCGGGCCCAACTTCGACAAGGAAATCGATGTCGCTGTCCGAGCGCGCCTCACCTCGCGCTACTGAGCCGAAGATGCGGATGTGAAATGCTCCGTGCTTCTCGGCGATCCGTTGGATTTCATCCCGCTTTGAGCGGATGAGTTCTTCCACGCTCATCATTCAATGCGCTCTTTTTATGGTATTGCCAATACGCCTGCCAGCGCTTTGCCGGTGTACGAAGATTCATTGCGGGCCACGTCTTCAGGGCGACCGGTGGCCACCACGTGTCCACCTGCCTCGCCGCCTTCGGGACCGAGATCGACCATCCAGTCCGCTTGCTTGATCACGTCCAGATTGTGCTCGATGATGATGACGGTGTTACCCAGGTCTGTCAAGCGGTGAAGGACGGCGAGTAACTGCTTAACATCGTCGAAGTGGAGGCCGGTAGTCGGCTCATCCAGGATGTAGAGCGTGCGTCCGGTCTGACGCCGGCTGAGCTCGCGTGCCAGCTTGATGCGCTGTGCCTCGCCGCCGGAAAGTGTAGTAGCGGGCTGACCCAAATGAATGTATCCGAGCCCGACGTCGGCAAGCGTCTGGAGCTTCTGGCAGATCAGGGGAATATTTTCGAGCATCGGCAGCGCGTCACGGACGGTCTTCTCAAGGAGGTCTGCCACGGAAGCCCCTTTGTATTTTACCGCCAGAGTTTCGGAGTTATAGCGCCGCCCTCGGCATACGTCGCAGGTTACGAAAACGTCCGGCAGGAAGTTCATTTCGATGCGGCGCAGGCCTTCACCCTGGCACGCTTCGCAACGCCCCCCTTTGACATTGAAACTGAACCGACCGGCGCGATAGCCTCGCGCCCGCGACTCCGGCAGCATGGCGAAGAGCTCGCGAATGGGCGTGAAAGCGCCGGTATAAGTGGCGGGATTTGACCGCGGGGTGCGGCCAATAGGCGACTGATCGATGACGACAACCTTATCGATATGCTCCGCGCCTTGAATTTTGCGATGGGGTCCTGGCTCCTCGATCGCCCGGTAGAGCTTCCGTGCCAGAGCACGGTAGAGGATGTCATGAACCAGCGTAGATTTTCCCGACCCGGAAACGCCCGTCACAAGGTTCAGCGCGCCGAGCGCGAACCGCACATCGATATCTTTGAGGTTGTTGGCCCGCGCCCCAAGAATCGAGAGATGCTTGCCATTCAACTTCCGGCGGATCTGTGGAACGGTGATAGAAAGGTTTCCTGAAAGATATTGCCCTGTGAGCGATTCGTTTGTGGCAGCAATGCGCTCAGGTAAGCCACAAGCGACGATCCGGCCTCCCTGCTCGCCCGCGCCGGGACCGAGGTCAATGACGTAATCGGCGCGTCGGATGGTTTCTTCGTCGTGTTCGACCACGAGCACGGTGTTTCCGAGGTCGCGCAGCCGCTCGAGCGTGGCCAGCAGGCGCTGGTTATCGCGCGGATGCAGCCCGATGCTCGGCTCATCCAGAACGTAGAGTACGCCGCGCAGTTTAGAGCCAATCTGGGTTGCCAGGCGGATGCGTTGACTTTCGCCGTTCGAAAGCGTTGCCGCGGAGCGATCCAGGCTCAAATAGCCGAGGCCCACCTGGTTCAGGAACTCCAACCGCTCCCGGATTTCGTCTAGAATGCGCCTGGCCAGAATTTCTTCCCGCCCTGAGAGCTTCATGCCGCTGACCACTTCGTACTCGCGCGCTGCGGGGAGCGCGGTAAGCTCGGCTATCGAAAGCCCCGCTACTTTTACGGCCAAGCTCTCCGGGCGCAATCGCTTTCCGCTACAGGCGGGACAGGCTATCGCGGACATGTATTGCTGAAACCACTCGCGGTAACCTTCTGAGGCGCTCTGTCCATACCAGCGGTCGAGCAGAGGAATGATCCCGCTGAAAGAAAAACGAGAATGCGCCCGACCGCTCCCGTTGCCGTAAAGGATGAGGTTTTGGGTGCGGCGCGGAAAATCAGCGAACGGCGTCTCGAGATCAAAACCGAACTCCTCGGCCGCTCGCGCAAGACCGCGACGCATAATCGCAGATCCTGCGCCAGGCCCCAGCCCGCCGGCCAGGAGTGGCCGCGACCAATCCGCCACGATCTTGGCCGGATCGAAGGAGTAAAAGCTGCCGAGGCCGTGGCACTCGCTGCAGGCGCCGTAGACGCTGTTAAAAGAGAATGACCGCGGCTCAAGAGCCGGGATGTTAATGCCGCAATTCACACACGCTGACTCTTGCGAATAAAGCCGCTCCTGCCCGTTCACCACCGCAACTTGCACGATGCCGCGCGCCAGCTTCATTGCTGCTTCAATTGAGCTTGAGAGCCTCGCTTCAATTCCGGGCTTCAGCAACAGGCGGTCCACCACCACTTCCACCGTATGATTGCGGCGGCGGTCGAGCGCGATTTCTTCGTCGAGCGGGCGGAGCTGCCCATCGACTCGCACCCTCACGAAACCCTGCTGTGCCAGTTTTTCAAAAAGCTTTTTGAATTCACCCTTGCGGCCCCGCACGACGGGCGCAAGGATCATTACCCGCTCGGCTGATCCGTTCTCGCCCGGCGACGCGGGCACTAGGCTCATGATGGTGGAAACAATCTGGTCCGTTGACTGGCGGGAGATGGGTCGCCCACACCGGTGACAATGCGGCTCGCCGACGGAAGCATAGAGCAGCCGCAGAAAGTCATAAATTTCGGTGATGGTGCCGACGGTGGAGCGCGGGCTTCGGTTGGTGGTCTTCTGCTCGATCGAAATCGCGGGGCTTAGGCCTTCGATGGAATCAACGTCCGGCCTTTCAAGCTGGTCAAGGAACTGGCGTGCATAGGCCGAGAGTGTCTGCACGTAGCGCCGCTGCCCTTCGGCATAGATGACGTCGAAGGCGAGGCTGGACTTCCCCGAGCCGCTCAGTCCGGTGACCACCGCGAGGGAATTACGAGGAATTTCCACGCTCACGTTCTTCAAGTTGTGCTGGCGTGCTCCGCGCACGCTGATGCGATCAATCATTCGTGTAGCACATCGCACGGAAAGCAGGTAGCGAGTGGTTTAGCAACTCGGCGCTTCATTTTCGCAAATCACAAGCCGCAGAGTTTCTGGAATGCGAAACTCTGCGCTTCCCCGCTCCGCGGCGTTTCCCTTAAAACATCAGAAAGGCCGCAGACTCGGAGAACAAGTCTGCGCTTCGCCAGTTCCTCGCCCTCGCCGCAGAACTCCACAGAGCGGCCTCGGGAAGAATTGGCGCAAATGTCCAAACTTTCATGCTAGGTGAGCGTGTCAAGGAACGTCAAGGCCGGATTTTCACAAAAAGCTTTAGCTTGACGCGCCCGCTACACCGCGATAGGTTTGGGGAACCTAAAGGAGGGAAACAAAAAATGAAACGGGCAATTGCCAGGATCCCGATGCCTGCGCTTTTAGGCGGCATCCTTTTCGCCATAACCTTGACGCCACTGGCGGCCAGCGCAAATCAAATCACCGTCCCGTTCACGATCAGCGCACCGTCAGGGTCCCCTTTTTATTGGATTACAGCTTTTTCCAGCTCTCCGTTCCAGCAATTCAATCCGGCGGATGGCACGCTGACAGGCGTGGAGGCGACCCTTACCGGATCGGCATCATAGTCAGCAAGCTCTGCCGATGCAACCCTCAGTACAAGTTTTTTCCCGCTGGGCATGGGAATTCGTGGAGCTGAGCAGTCGTTTTCGGAGCAAGGGCCGATCAGCATCAACATGGCGGTGACGAACACCCATTCGAATGATCTTGCGTATCTAACGGGAACTGGGACGGCAGCTATCGATCTGATCGTTGATCTTTCTCCGCCCCTTTTTACTCGCGGCACGTTCATGACTAGCGGTAACCTTACCGGCGACATCATCTACAATTTTAATCCGTCGGATCCCGCTCCCCAGCCCGGGTCGCTGACGTTGCTCCTGGTGGCGCTTGGCGGCTTCGCGCTTATTGGCCTTAACCGCCGCCGCAAGGCCTCCAAAGCATAATCGGTTTCGCCGCGAAGGCATCACCGGGTCCGGGACTGACCCCTCACCCGGCTCGCTCCGCTCGCCACCCTCTCCCCGAGGAGAGGGCTGGAATTTCAATTTCCACTCTCTCGCGATGTGGTTTTCCTCTGCCCGGGCCTGAAAAATGTAGAAACTCCAGGGCGCAGACCTCGGAAGTTCTGCGCCAGCCTGCCTCATCTTCCGCTCAATAGTTCATCTTGAGCGCCTGAGCGTAGCCAGTCATTTCGAGATAGCCTACGCCCTTGGCCGTTTTTCCCGATTCTTCCCCTTTAACCCGGATTGCGCCTTCCCAATAGGTTGGAGAGAATGAGTTTTTGCTCACCAGCTCCTGATCATCGAGCGGGGTTGTGGCTTCCAATTGCAAACGAAGGGACGGCACCTCAATTTTCCACACCACCGGGTAGCGCGCGTGGGTGTGGGGGCTGGTCCACGTGGCGCTGGGAGTCAGGCTGAAATCGTGAACGCCCAGGAAGCGCGAATGTCCATCGGCGGCAACGAACGTGCCTGAAGAGTAGGGGCTTATGCCGCCTTTCTTGAGCCGCAGCCGGTAGAACATGAGCTCGGTCCTATTGTCCAGTTGCAGGCAAAACCAGTCCCATCCTGCGATGGAGCCCGCGGACGGCTCAGTAAAGAATTCATGATCCATCCACGTGGTGCCGCTCACCGGAAAAGTCTCGCCTTGAATCGTTACGCTCCCAGCCGTCGCGAGGAGGGGCAGAGAAAAGTAATATGAAGCGTTTCCGCGTCCTGGCGCTTTCTGGCTTAGCCCATCTTTGCCGTTAATCACCGGTGGCTTGAGCGCGCGCAGGCGCAAGTGAAGGTCGAAGTCATCGGCAATGGCGCGGAGTTGCTGATCGTTTCCCTTCCAAATAGTTTCCCAGTTGCCATTCCAAACGCATCCGAAATCCACGCCGGCAATGCCGGGACCGGCGCGGTTCAGCCGCTCGTGGTAAAGAAAACGGTGACCATCGATATCACTCAACGCAAGGTGGGCCATGTACACGTTCGCCACATTCCAAAGGGAGTCAGGGTGATGATGAGGAGAAATGCCGAGGCGGAAAAACGTGAGTTCGATGCCAAACGGGCGGCCGGCGGGCGTGCGCAAGTTGCCGGTGTAGTACCACCATTCGGTCTGAAACTGCGGGTGATTGAAATAATCGCGAGGGAATCGGAATTGGTAGCCGGGCACAGCCACGCGGTAGTGGCCGGAAAGAGGCGCGACCAGAAACAGGATTAAAAAGAGGCGCTTCATTCTTCGTGGATCACTTCGATCGGGTTGAGCTTCATGCCGACACGAGCCGGGTAGAGGGCCGAGAGCATCGTGAAGGCAACCACAACGGCGAGCGCGGCAACCAGGAACGCAATCGGCCAGTGAAACTGGATGGTCCAACCGAAGGACTGCTTGTTGATCACAAAGATGAGAATCAGAGAGAGAAACAGGCCAAGAATAAATCCGGCAATAATGCCGAGAGCTCCGAGCACCGCCGCCTCAGAAAGGATGAGCCTGCGCACCTGGCGCGTGGAAGCGCCCAGGAAACGGAGGAGCGCGATCTCTCTCCGGTGATCCACCACGAGCGCCAGCAGCGCTCCTGCCATTCCGATCACCGCCACGCACAAGGCGACTGCCTCAAGAGCATAAGTGATACGGAAGGTGCGATCGAAGACGGCAAGCGCCTGGCGCCGGAGAGAGCCGTTCGCAAGAACCACAACCGCGTGGCCGCTCGACGCCCGCTCAATGGCTTTCCGGGCTTCGTTAGCGCTCGTACCCGGCTTCAAGTAAACAGCAAGGCCGTCCGGAGCCGTACCCGGCACATATTTCAAGAGCGTCTGCCGGTCCATGAGGACGGTTCCTCGCGGGTCGGAATAATCATAATAAACGCCAGCGACGCGAAATGTCACACGGTGTGCGGCCAGCGGAAGCGTCACTTTGTCGCCTGGGCGGATGCCGTGATTCAGGGCAAAGGGTTGGCTGATGACGACGGAATGGCCATCCTGCATTTCCCTGAAAATGGCCTTGGTATTCTCGCCTGGCAAGAATTCAAGCTCTCCGTGCTGCGCCTCGACGCGAGGGTTTCCGGCGGCTAGCTTGGTAGGAAGGCCATGATAAACGATGGAAAAAGATCGAAGCTCGTCCACGGCCTCGACCTCCGGTAGCGCGCGAATGCGCCGGGCAACATCGGGGTCAAGAGTTGGATAGCGATCCACAGAGGGCTGCTGCGCGGGCTGAACGTAAAAGTCAGCTCGTAGTTCATTTCCAAGCCAGATCGCGACGGTCTTTCGAAAGCTTCCCACCATGATGGCGATGCTCACCAGCATGGCAATGGCTGTTGAGAGCGAAGCGAGTAAAACGGAGGTGCGCCGCAGGGAGGCGGCGAGGCGCCGCAACGCGAGGTAGGGCTCCGTCCAGGCGAGCCGACGGAGCAGGCCGGAAATTGCCCAAGCTGCGCCGGAAACCAGGGCGGGCAGTGCGGCAGCAGTGGCCGCGACCAGAAGCAGCGAAGCAACGTAGCCGAACAACGGCTTTCCTTCGACGGCGGGCAACTGCGAAACTATCGCGGCAGCCACGGCACACAGCGCGGCTATCGCGAGAGTCTTCCGCTTGGCGATGCGCACTTCATACTCGCGCCGCGCGCGAGCCATCGCGGCGACCGGAGGCACGTGAGAAGCTTCCCGCGCCGGCATCCATGCGGAAAGGAGTGAGACCCCGACGCCTACGATAAAGCCCAATGCGATTTTCTGCGGAGTTTCGACAATGGCGGCAGGGCGGCTCGTCAGGTAGAGCGATTGGACCGTAGAAGCGATGAGGCCCACAGCGCCCTGTGCCATCAGCCGGCCAAAAACAATGCCCAGGATCGATCCGGCGATGCCGTAAATAAAGGCTTCGCCCAGGAAGCCTGCGCGGATGAAAGCCCGTGTTGCGCCCATCGCGCGGAGAACCCCGATCTCCCTGCGCCGGCGCACGACGGAAATGGAAAGACTGCTGTAAATTAGAAACGCGCCTACAATCAGAGCGATATAGCTGAGCACGACCAGGTTCCAGCGGAAGGCCGCGAGCATTCGGCGGTTTGCCTGGGCTTCCGCCCCGTGCCGCTCAAGGGTCACGCCCGCAGGCAAAGCCGCCTGCAGGATGTGCGCCCACTGGGCCATGCTTTTTCGGCCGTGCGGAGGCACGGAGATCAGAATCCTGTCCACGCGGTCGCCCCGGTCAAGCTCCTGGGCGGCGAGCGCAATGTCCATCACAATTACTGGCTCGCGCGCTCTGCGGCTGAAGCCGGCAGGAAGAATGCCGCACACCTTGAATCCGGAGACATGATCATTCAGTTGGAGCCGGAGTTTTTCTCCCGGCCGGCGTCCGAGCCCGGAGCTCGTCCAGACACAATCGTGTTCTTTGACCCATTGGAGCGGAGCCGAGACGCTTGCTCCTTCTGCCGCGCGCGCCACCATGTCAATTCCGAGCAGCGGCACAAGCTCTCCGGTCTTAACCACCGTCGCATATCCGGTAATCTCCGGCTCCACGTGAAGAGGGTAGGGAAGCGTGGCGAGTTTTCCCACAACCCGTCCCGGCACGCCACCGGCCGCCCTCACCTCGAAACTCTGCTTTCCGGCGAGCGTCTGGAGCGAGGAAAGAAAGGACCCTGTGGCGGCCGTGCTGGCGAGATCAATCGCCAGAACCACGGCCACGCCGAGCGAGACGGCGAGCAAGGTGAGGGCCGTGCGCAGAGGCTCGCGCCGCAGCGGACGAAGGAAAAGCCGGCGAAACAGGGAAAGGCGGATCATTCAGGATGCTGGATGCTTTCGATGCGTCCGTCGCGGAGTAGCATGACGGTGTTGGCAATCGCAGTCAATTCCGGGCTGTGTGTGGCTACAATCACCGTCACACGGTGATCGCGATTAAGCCGCTGGGTAAGCTCGAGGATGTGGCCGCCGGTAAGGTTATCCAGATTGCCGGTCGGCTCATCCGCCAACAACAAGCGGGGCGAATGGGCCAGCGCGCGCGCAATCGCTACCCGCTGCTGCTGACCTCCGGAAAGCTGATGAGGCAGACGGTCTCCAAATCCTTCCATCTCCACCCAGCGCAGCCGCTCGAGCGCTTGGGCGCGGGCGTCGTGCTTGCCGGCAATCAGTAGGGGCAACTCCGCATTTTCTACCGCGGTCAGCGTGTCGAGAAGCTGGAAGGATTGGAAAACGAAGCCAACCTTCTCTCTCCTCAGCAAGGTAAGGCCGGCGTCATTGAAGCTCGACGTGCAAACGCCATCCAGCGCCACTTGGCCGCGCGTCGGAAAGTCCATTGCCCCCGCCAGGTTAAGGAGGGTGGACTTGCCGCAGCCGCTGCGCCCCACAACGGCCACCAATTCTCCTTCCTCAACTTCGAATGAGACACCGTCCAGAGCCCGGACGGCTTCCCCCGCATTCACGTAATCTTTAGAGACCTGATGAAACGTGAGAACTGGCACGGCGATTTCCCGTTTTTTAGCAAACATTTGGAACCTGTCATTCTGACGCTGAGCCAAGCGCAGAGTTTCGCTGTTCAGAAACTCAGCGGCGTTTCGTTCGGGATAAACACAAGCCGCGGAGTTAAAGGACAACGCCGCGCTACTTGCTCGCCAGGCTGCTTCTCCCGTGCGGGCGCAGGCAAGAATTATACCGGAAGGCTTGAGCAGTATGGCTTTTGATTTCGCCTAAAGTTGGTGATAATAGAGGTGCTGGGGCCTGCGAACGAGCTGCCCTGTTCCCGCTCGAATGGTGACCCTCCATGCCTGATCTCCTGACTCGCCCCGATCCTGAGCAGTTGTTGCGCCGCGTGCAGGCCGAAGAGGAGTTTCTGCGGCGCGGTCACCTGAAAATCTTTCTGGGTTATGCTTCAGGCGTGGGCAAGTCTTTCCGGATGCTGGACGAAGGCCGCCGTCGCCACAAGCGGGGGGAAGATGTTGTGGTGGCAGCCATTCAGCCAGTCACGACCTATGAGGCCCAGGAACTCCTGAAAAGACTTGAGATCATCCCCGTCAAGGTCCGCGAAGGGGTGCCGATGATGGATATGGACGCCATCTTGCGGCGGCATCCCCAGGTATGTCTTGTCGACGGACTGGCCTATGACAACCCGCCTTCAGCACCCCATGCCAAACGGTGGCAGGATGTCGACCAGATCCTGACCTCCGGCATCTCCGTGATTGGGACGGTGAACCTGCAATACATTGAGGAGCTCCGCGGCGAGGTAGAGCGGATTACCGGCAAGGAGGTGAGCGACACCATTCCGCTAAGCTTTGTAAAAATGGCAGACGAGATCGAGGTGGTGGATGCTCCTGCGGAGCTGCTCCTGGAGCGCGGCGGCCAGGAGGTGGTTTCTGATGGGAGAACTCACCGGGAACAGATGCTCTCTGAGTTGCGGGAGATTGCTTTGCTGCTGGCCGCTGATGTGGTGGACCATCAGCGTGAAAGCTATTTGCAGCGGCAGGGTGTTGCGCCGCTTTTCGGCGCCCATGAGCGCATTCTGGTTTGCGTGACGCCGCGAGCCAGCGCCGGCCCGATGATTGAGAGTGGGCGGCGCAACGCCGACCGCTTCCATAGTGACCTTCTGGTGGTCTATGTCAACGAACCAGACCTCAAGCCGAAAGAACGCGGGACTCTGGAAGCGAACCTCTCTCTAGCCCGCAAAATCGGCGCTCAAATACACGTTCTTGAGAGCGAAGAACCCATGCACGCCGTGATGGATTACGCGCGCCAACACGGCGTGACTCAGATTTTTATCGGTCATAGCACGCACGAAAGCTGGTGGCACCGCCTTTGGGGCGGCTTCGTGGACCGCCTGATTCGCGAAGCGCAAGATATGGACGTGCGCGTCTTTCCGGTTTGAGGCTCTCCATGGCCGATGTTTCATTTGCTGATCACCGCGGAAAATTGAAGATTTATCTGGGCTACGCTGCAGGCGTGGGCAAGACCTACGACATGCTCAAAGAGGCTCAGGAGCTGATGGCGGCGGGCCACGACGTGGTGGTGGGCTATTTCGAGCCTCACGGCCGCAAGGATACCATTGCGCTCTCGGAAGGACTGGAGGTGATTCCAAGGAAAAGGGTGGAATATCGTGGCGCTGTATTTGAGGAGATGGATACGGGAGCCATTCTCCGGCGGCGACCTGAGTTTTGCGCTGTGGACGAGTTCGCCCACACCAACGCTCCTGAATCGAAGAGGGCGAAGAGATGGGAAGATGTGCTGGTGCTGCTTGACGCCGGAATCAACGTGCTGACGACGATGAACGTGCAGCACGTTGAGAGCCTGAACGATCAGGTGTGGCTGGTGAGCGGCGTGCGCGTGCGGGAGACGATCCCGGATTGGGTGGTGAGACAGGCGGATGACGTTGTGATGGTGGATTTGCCGCCCCAGGCGCTACTCAATCGCCTCAAGCGCGGTGCCGTCTACCCGCCGGAGAAAGCCCAGCAGGCGCTTCTGAATTTTTTTAAAGAATCCACACTCGTTGTTCTGCGCGAATTGGCCTTGCGCCAGACGGCACACGAAGTGGACCTCCACCGGACGGTCCAGGAGATCGCGCAACCTCGCCGCGCGCCTGCCAGCTCGACCTCCCCGGAATCGGGCTCGCCTTCAGACCGCATCCTCATTTACATTACCGGGAATCCTTCAGCGGCCATGCTGATTCGGAGAGGGAAGCGCGTCGCAGACTATTTGCGCGCAGAGTGCTTTGCTGTTTCCGTGGATCACCAGTCGGATCACCAGCGCAGGGCTCAGGCTGAGCGAGACGAGCTTGAAAAGCATCTGAACTTCGCCCGCAGTCTGCATATTGAGACGCGAGTGCTGCACGGGACAGATGTGGCCGCCACGCTGGTGGATTTTGCAAGACTGCACCAGGTGTCGCAAATTTTTATGGCCCGTCCGCCCCAAACATCCGGTTCTCCGATGTTCGGCCGAAGTCTTGTGCAGCAGGTCGTCCGGCTCGCCCGCGACATGCAGGTGACCATCGTTGCAGAACGCCGGCGCCAGCCGGGGTGGTGACGGGTTGTCTTAACGCCGACATCTTGCCGACCTTGAGGGCACTGAAGTTCCGGCCAAAGAATGTTCTCAGGGCTGAACGAGGCCCATACGGATGGCAAAACGGACGAGCCCTGCCGTTTCGTGGATGTCGAGCTTGCTCATCAAGCGCGTTCGGTGCGAATCAGCCGTCTTGGTACTAATTCCGAGAAGGCTGGCGATTTCCTTGGAGGTCTTTCCTTCGGCGACCAATTGCAATACCTGGCGCTGTCGTGCAGTCAGGGCCTCTGAGGGCACCTTGATTTCACCTCGGACGGCTCCGACCACAACCTGCGAAACCTCCGGGCTCAAATAGGTGGTTCCCTGCTGCACCTGGCGGATTGCCTCGATCAGTTCCTTCGCCGCGCTGCTTTTGAGCACGTAGCCGTCCGCACCCGCTCGGAGCGCGGAGAGAACATATTGCTCCTCCCTGTACATCGTCAAAAGAATGATCTTCGTCCCGGGACAGGCACGCCGCGCCTCCTGACACACGTCCGTGCCATTCATGAGAGGCATCACCAAGTCGAGGATGGCAATGTCAGGGTTCAGCTTCGCAATCAGCCGGACGGCTTCCAGCCCGTCTGACGCTTCGCCCACAACTCGAAAGCCCTCCCGCTCCAGGATCGCCCGGAAGCCTTCACGGACGATGTGATGGTCATCTGCCAAAACAAGCTGAATGGGCGTTCGAATTTCTAGTGGAGATTTGAATGTGCAACTCCGCTCTACGTCCCGCCAAAGATTTGACCTCAACGTGGCCTCCCTCCTGGCCCCCTGCCTGGCTTTTGTTTCTGATTCCGAAAACAATCAGCGCGGTAGTCTTCTATCGCCCTCCCTTGCCTGCGCCCCACTCCCGGCGGATACCCCAATTATCGCGCAGCGCGCGCCCGTAGTGGTATCCGGATGAATGCGTATTCTCAGCTAAGGGATTGGGTTCCGTAAGAGTGTGTAGTGAATGGGGCGGGAAGGAAAAAAGCCGCTTTTAACGAGGTTTTTCCAGAAAACTTCGCATAGAGTAAAATCGAAGAGCCGCGAAGCAGCCTAACATCACAGCCCGGCAGCCCGCCACTCGGCGGGCGCAAGAGAGTAGCCCACGGGCGTGAGCCGTGGGACAGGAAACGGTTTAGAATGTCCCAAGCCCCGGAGAGGCGATAGACAATGGCGCATACGTTTTCTCACCTGCTCACCCACGTCATCTTCTCTACGCAAGATCGCCAGCCATTCCTCACGCCCGATCTCGTCCCCGATTTGCTCGCTTACATGGGCGGAATCGTTCGGAACCTGATACATCTGGGAGTAGGTTCTGTCGCTCCTCCGGAGCTTCGGGATTCCGTGCTTCCCCTTTTCCCACGGCTGAAACGCCGTGGGCTAGTGTCTGGCGGCCCTTCGGGTCTAAACATGTAGAAACTCCAGTCACCTTCTCCCGAGGGGAGAAGTCGCCCGTTTACCGCTGAGCTCTTTCTACCCTGTCTTTGCATAACTTCGCGAGTCCGAATCAATGCCGTACTCGCGGATCTTATATTGCAAGGCGCGGAGGCTAATGCGAAGCTGTCTGGCGGCTTCCTGGCGACATCCACGGCCTCTTTCGAGGGCACGGACGATGGCTTCTTTTTCAACCTCTTTTTTCAGGCTCCTGACCTGATGTAGGCCGATGCGGTGCCGGAGGCACTGGTTGTGAATGATCCGTGGTAAACGCCGGCAGCCACGTACACGGTTGTTCCAGGCCCTGCATGCGTAGAGGCATAAGCGACCGTTGCCCACGGATGGGCTTCCGAACCGTTGCCGGCGCTATTGCTTCCTCTCGTCGATACGTAGTAATTGCTGGCCGAAGCCCGCGAAGGGACGGTCAGCAGTAATCCAAAGATGCCAAATAGAAATAGTAGCGTATAAATTTTCATAATTGCTTCTTCTCCTGTGTCGGCAAACCCGCGAAGCGTCTTCACAGGCATCCAACGGATTAATTCCACGGGCAGAGCCCGGGGTATTCTCGCAATTTGAACCCCATAGTTCGGGTATTCACCTTACGACTCTCAATCATCCTGCGAAGGTTCCGTCGGCGGCGAGTGGCTCTGATGCGAGTGATGGGGGAGCTTAGGGCCGTGTAATGCTGTGAGTGAGCGGGCTGTAGAAGCTGTGAAAAAACCTAGAGCCGCAGATCTACGCGGATTAGCGCAGATGAAAATAAAATAAAGCCCTTAATCTGTGTTGATCCGCGTTCATCCGCGGCTTGAATGAATTTCTCCCACGTCCTGTAGCCTCTGCGATACGCCGGCTACGTTTTCTCAGGCCGCAGCAACGGGAAGAGAATCACGTCGCGGATGGACCGCGAGTCGGTGAGGATCATCGCGAGACGGTCGATCCCGATTCCTTCACCGCCCGCAGGCGGCATGCCGTAGCTGAGTGCCCGGATGTAGTCCTCGTCGATGGCGTGAGCGGAGAGATCACCTTGTTGCCGCAGCATTTGCTGGTACTCAAAACGGTCACGCTGCTCTTGCGGGTCGTTCAGCTCGCTGAACGCGTTTGCCACTTCCATACCGGCGATATACAGCTCAAAACGCTCGACGAAGTCAGGGTCGTCCGCTTTCTGCTTGGCAAGAGGCGAAACTTCGAGGGGAAAGTCCAGGATGAATGTCGGCTGAATGAGATGCCGCTCCGCGACCGCTTCAAAAAGCTCGGCGAGTGCCATGCCCGGCGCCGTGCTCTGGGAAGTCTCCAGCGGCTTATCGGCAATGTTGTTGTAAGCCTCGATCCAACGAAAGACGGCGCGCGGCTCAGTGAAATCGTCAACGGTGGGTCCTGGCGCGGCAGCGGGCCAGTAGCGCGCGATGGCTTCTTTCATTGTCAGTCGCCCGATCGACTCGAATGAGAGCCGCTCCCCGTTAAACACAATTTCCAGGCCTCCCACCACCTCGATCGCGACGTGCCGCAGCAGGCGCTCAGTGAGCGACATCATGTCCCGGTAGTCGGCGTAGGTCTGGTAAAACTCAAGCATCGTAAACTCGGGGTTGTGCTGGATGGAGATGCCCTCGTTGCGGAAATTGCGATTAATCTCATAAACGCGGTCAAGTCCGCCCACCACGAGCCGCTTAAGGTAAAGCTCGGGCGCAACCCGCAAGTAGAGGCTGATGTCGAGGGCGTTGTGGTGGGTGATGAAAGGGCGGGCCATCGCGCCGCCAGCAACGGGCTGCATCATGGGCGTTTCCACTTCCATGTAGCCCTCGCCCTCGAGAAACTCCCGCAGGGCGCGGATCAGCAGGCTGCGGCGGTGAAACACCTCTCGCACTTCCGGATTCACCATCAAGTCGAGATAGCGTTGGCGGTAGCGAATCTCAACGTCCGAAAGCCGATGCCATTTTTCAGGCATCGGCAAGAGACTCTTGGCCAGGAAGTATAAGTGCTCAGTGTGCACCGTCAGCTCACCCGTTCGGGTGCGGAAGAGGTGTCCCTCGACGCCGATCACATCGCCAACGTCAAGCAGTTTAAAAAGCGCAAAATCACGCTCCCCGACCGCGTCCAATCGGACGTAGATTTGCAGCCGGACTCCGCCACCCAAAAGGTGGGCGAAGCCGGCTTTGCCGTGAGGCCGAAGCGTCATCACCCGCCCGGCGACCCGAACCGCAGTCCTCTGCTCTCCAAGCTCCTCTGCCGTGCGGGATGAATAGCCTTCAAGAATCTCTGGCAGCGTATGGCTGAGCTCGAACTTGCGGGGATAAGGCTCAAAGCCAAGCTCCCTGATCTCGACCAGTTTCTTTTTTCGTTGAAGAATTAAATCGTCTTGCTCACCGGCGTGCGTCACACAACCTCCCAGGCCAGCAGGTGGCTGAAAGCTTTGAATCTGCAACTTGGCATTATAGCCGAAGGAACGCGTTTTCAGGCTTTTGGGCCAGGGCCTTTGCCCTTACCCGAAACCTCGATGGCTTCAGAAGACTGGGTTCCCAGACCGGCCCGAATCGCCGGTGATCTCCGCAAGGGCTTAGTTGCAAAATAGGCGCAATAACCGCCGCGTATCACACGCGTGCCCGGCTTCGAAAATTTCGATCAAGACCCCTCATCCGGGTCGCTACGCTCC
>JBOGJS010000303.1:0-17570 GCA_050745365.1 Terriglobia bacterium | reverse complement strand
GTATTGTGGTATCCGGAGTGGATTATTCGTCTTCGTTGGTCAATAGAGCTTCCCAAAAACTCAATGGACAGTTTGCGGTGGGAGATATTCGCGATCTCCGCTTCCTTCCGGATGCGGCTTACGACTGTGTGTTTTCATTCAGTGCATTTCACTATCTTGATTCGGCCAAAGATGCAAAGCGCGCTGTTCGTGAGATGGTGCGCCTGGCGAAGCCGGGGGGCGTTCTAATGATTGGCGAGGTGAATGATTTGGCCAAGAAGTCAATGGCGCTCGAATTACGCAAGGCCAGCCACAAGGATCAACCAAAACTCTCCGAGGAGGAACTGGATCACCTTTACCTCCCAAAGGAGTTGTTCAAAGAAATGTCAAGCCAACTCGGGCTCGCGATCACGTTTTTGGATCACGGCCAGTTGAAGTTGCCAACGTATCAGGCGGCTCGCTACCGTTACACCGTCTATTGTTGGAAAGAGTGAAGATGAAAGCAATCATTCTTGCGGCCGGATATGGCAGACGGATGAAACCGCTGACCGACGCGACGCACAAAACACTCCTGTCCGTAGGTGGACAAACCATCATTGGGCGGATCTGCGATGGCCTGATTGCGAACAATATATTTGACGTTGTTGTCGTGACCGGTTACCGAGCTGATCAGTTGCGAGAGTATTTGCAAAGTCGCTATCCCCATTTGAACTTAACCTTCGTCCACAACGCCCGCTATCGCGAGACGAACAATATCTTCTCCCTGGCCATGGCGTTTGAGAAGATCACCCTGGACGACGACATTCTCCTGATCGAGTCGGACCTGATCTACGCGGCGGAGATCATTCAGCGTGCGATCGAATCACCAAAACCGAATGTGGCGCTCGTGGACAAATATCGCAGCGGAATGGACGGGACGGTGGTCACGGTTGTCGACGGCATCGTCCGCAATGTTATTCCGCCACACTTGCAGACCGGCAGCTTTGATTTTAGCGATAAGTATAAAACGCTGAATGTTTACAAGTTCTCACGCGAGTTCTGCCAGACGGTGTTCAAGAAGCTCCTTACGTATTACGCGTCTGCGATTGATGCCAACTGTTATTACGAGCTGATTCTCGGCATCTTGATCTACATGCAAAGGGAGACGATCCACGCGGAGATTCTCGATGGGGAACGATGGTCTGAGGTAGACGATCCAAACGATCTGAGAGTCGCTGAATTCGCTTTTAATCCCGAAGCTCGCCTCAAGCTGCTCGAGGCGACCGCGGGTGGCTACTGGAGTCACGATATTACCGACTTTTGCTACCTCAGGAATATGTATTTTCCCAATGCTTCAATGCTTTCGGAGATGCGCTCAAATTTGACGATGCTTCTGCAGAACTACGGCTCGAGGCAGGAAGTGCTTGACCAGAAAATGGCCTTCCATCTGTTGTGTGAACCCTCGCGGGTGACAGCCTTGAACGGCGCGTCGCAAGCCTTTCCCATCCTAAGAGAATGCTTTGCTGGAAAGCGCGTGCTGGTCCCGGACCCGACCTTTGGCGAATATCCGCGCGTTTTCCCCGAAGCGCAAAAGTATCGCGATGATATTGGGGTGTCTCTGGAAGAGCTTCACACCCGATCGGACACGACGGATGTCATCGTCTTTGTAAATCCGAATAATCCCAGCGGAACGACGGTAGGCACGGAAGACGTGTATCGCTTTGCCGCCGAACACCCCGGGAAGACGGTGTTGGTGGACGAGTCATTCATTGACTTCTCCTGTCACCCGTCTATCGTCTCACTGCTTGAGCGGGAACCGATCCGGAACGTGATCGTCGTCAAGAGTCTGAGCAAGACGCTGGGAGTTCCCGGCCTGCGCCTTGGCTATTTTTACTCCGCCGATGAGGCGTTCCTTCGCTTCGTCAGGACCGAGATCCCAATCTGGAATATGAATTCGATGGCGGAATATCTGCTCGAAATTATTCTCAAACATCGTGACTCGCTAGCCGAGTCGTTTGCGAAGACAGCAAGGGATCGGGCGCATCTTCTCGCGAGGCTTGAAAAAGTGGAGGGTATCGCCCGTGTGTTTTCGAGCGGAGGCAATTTTCTGACCTTCGAGTTGGCGGGCCGAGCGCCATCGACGACTGAAGTTGTTAGACGGCTGCTTGTGTCGGAATCGATCTACGTGAAAGACGTCTCCGCAAAATTCGCCGGCAAACCCCGCCTGCGGGTGGCCGTCCGCCTCCCCGAGGAAAATGCACGACTGGTGCACGCAGTTTCAGCGGCGCTTGCCAGTAACATTAAAATTCCCAACTCCGCGCGCATGGGAACGGGTGAGACCCGTTTCGATGATCGTCGGGTCGAAGGCGGAAACCTCTGAATCCTGCCAGGTGCTGCGTTTACTCATCACGCTGGACGCGACGGGTGCTGCGAGATCGAAGTCCGGTTTCACCACGGGTAGAACAGATACAACTTGGAAATGCGTTCGTTTTCGCCGATGTAAATCGTCCCACGCTGGCCGACTGTCATCGCACCAATCACGTAAGCTTGCCAGATGTAATAGGGCCGCCGGTCGACATCGACGAAGCCAAGCTCTTGATAGGCCCCCGTCGCCGGATCATAGGAAAACATCCGCGCCATTCCCTGCGGCGTGCCTCCCACGCCGTAAATCTTGCCGCCCGGCCCCGGCTCCAGCCCGGCAATATCGTACTGGATCAGAGGCTTGCCGAGATTTTGAATCGTCTGATGGACAGGATCGAACCGGAAGAGATAGCCATCCGACGTGCCGCCGTAGATGAGCCCGGATTTTCTATCGCGCAGAAAGGCATCAACGCGCGTCCAAAGCTCGCGGCCTGGAATCGCCGGGGCCTGCAAGTCCAGTTTCACGAGCTTTCCGGTCAATCTCTCATATTCAAAAATCGATCCATTCTCTCCCGAGGCATACGCATTCCCTTCGCCATCTACCACCAGCATGCGCGACATAATCTTTTGAGTCTCAAACTTCTCGCCTCTCGGAACTTTCGCGCACACCACGCCCAGGTCCGTGAACTTTCCACTTGCAATCGAATAGGAGAAGAAGTGGGTGTCCGGAGAAGTCAAGCCGTAGATCGTACCGGAGGCACGATCAATGGTGACAGCAAATATCTGCTGCCCTGGAACTGCCACACCTAAGTCGGTGACCGGCACGGGCTTGTCGTCATGCGTTCGGATCGCCTGGTGATACGGCTTGATGGGCGTGTATTTCAGCAGATGGCCGCTTGTGCCACTGCCGATATAAACGTCGCCTTCCTTCGAGATCACCACCGCATGCGTCACGCTCTTTGTGTCCGGCAGGTATCCTAGCGGCTGCACGAAGCCATGAATCGGGCTGAGCACGAACAGGTGGGAGCGCAAACCGCTAGTCGCCCCGTAAATATCCCCGTTCGGCGCCCGAGCGAGCGACGTGATACCCGATTCACCGTCCGGGATTACGTCGAGCGGAGGGTAACCAAGCGCGCGAGCGTCAATACGGTCCTGTCTCACGACGACATGATCGTATTCGAGGGTGCGCTGCGCGAGCGCGCTCGGAGCAGTGCTCAAGAGCAGGAGAGCTAGACCGATTAACCAATATGCTCGCATAGCTATGGAGTCTCCGGAATTCTACTTTGCAGTACAGGGTTCCGCCGGGTGACCCTCTGGCTTTTTCTCCGAACCGTCATCAAAACCGCAGCACTAGGATGCGAAGGCTGCGCGATGCCAGCCGAGTCGGGAAATTCATCTCTGTCCCGGAGGGTGATAAATGATGATGGCCAGGCGGTAATACACCCCGCTGATTTTCCCTGCCGCTTTAACGGGCTTACCCGGCTGCGGATTGACTTCAATCGCGCCACCAAAATAGATGGTTCCGTCCGGCCCGGTTGTCGCGGAATCCGTTCCCAGAACAGGTCTCCCATCCGGCAGACGCATTTCGCCGAGGTCCTTAATCTGCCCGGTGCGGAGGTCATAAGTCATCAGGTGTGAGGCTGCGATGCCCGCGGCGCTGCCCGAATAATCGAATTGCTGGGCCGACGCGGCGTAATAGAGCTTGCGGTTATGTCCCAGCGTCAGGCTGAGAGTGGCGTAAGGCACTTTCCTTGAATTGCGAAGCGCGGGCAGCGAAAGCTGCCCCAGTGTTTTCACCACGCCATCCTTTCCCGCGTAAGGATCAAACGAAAACAGAGTAGTGGCGCTTTCCTCGACGCCGTAAAATTTCTTCGTTTGCTCGTCCCACACGGCCACCCGCCACGCCGTTGCCGACTTGTTGTAGTCCCGCCCGAGGGAAATCCCCTTTTGCCGGATCGGTAGTCTTACCGAAAGCTCGCGCACCGAATCTGTACGCGGATCATATTTAAAAATCTGCCCATGGCCAAAACTCCCGTATGCATCGCCCCGATCATCAACCACCAGCGTGCGGCACAAGGATTCCCAGTTGTTGAATCGCCCGAGATTCTTCTCCGTGTGATCGGTGATGTCGTAGTAGGCGAACTCGCCATGAGGGTCCGTCAATCCGAAGTATCGGTTGTAAATCGGATCGTACGCGCCGGCAATAATTCCCTGGTACGGGTAGGCGATGCCCAGGTCCGTCACTCGCCCGGTTTTGGGATCGAAAACCATCCAATGGCCGCCCGGGTAGCCTCCCGGCACCGCTTCGCGCGCAAAGTCAAAATCGTGGCCGTATTGGGTGGCAAAGTAGATCTTGCCGTCTTTCCCTTGGGCAAATTTGGTATGGATTTTCGACTGCGGCCCCTCGCGTAAGAATTGCTGGCCACAAAGAACATTGAGGTTGCCGACCTCGTGAACCGTATTGGTTTTCGAATCGTAGTAAACCAGATAGCCGCCGCCCCCGTGATACGCCAGGCCCATATAAACCTTGCCGTCACTGCCGGCAAGCAACGCAGACCAGTTTCCGTCCATTCGGGCGAGACCTGGAAAAGTGCGATAATCCACCTTCACGATTGCGGGTGAGCCTGCGGCCACAGCGCGGCCGATAAACACAGCCATCAAAATAACTACAAGCTGTTTCAAAACCTCGGATCGTGCCCGTCGAGTAGCGGCCGGTTGATTCCAGTCCCCAAAATGGCGGCGTAAAGCCGCCTCTACGGCTTGAACACATTTCATTAGGGCTCCAGATCGATAAGAGCTAGGGTGTAGTTCCGGACGGTCGGCACCGTGAAGCGCACTCGGTTGTTCTCGGTTGTTGTCTCCGCCGTCGTCGTTTCAGCCCCGTCCGGGGTTACAACGGTCACCTGCCGCGCTCCCTTGCCCGCCGGGAGTTCAGCTTCCACTTGAATATTGCTTACACTTGACCCGTGGGGTGAATCGTAGTTCAGCAGGTGTACGATCCTCCGGTTATGTCCCACCTGCTCGATGTACTCGGGAACCAGCGCCAGGGTTTCCGGCGCTTCCACTTCCAGCGAGAGCTTTCTGCCAGCGGCCCACCGCACTTGAGCAGCCAACTCTTCCCAATTGAGTGGCAATTTCCAATATTTGTTGATCATGCGCACGGCAGGCGGCTTCTCGATCGCCGGCATCACCCAGGGGATATAACTCACCCGACCTTGGCCGACGCGATGTTCGACGGGAGGGATCTCCAGCTCTCGCGTCCTCCCCCTCCGCGCCACGTGCGGCGGCGAGACCTGAAACAGGTGTTTCAGGCCGAAGTCCGGCCGGCGCAATCGCCAATCCGTGTAGAGCGATGTCAGCTCCGTCGCCACCACCCCCCCGCCCTGATTTACAAATTGCCGGATCGCGTTCATTTGATCGTCGTCGAGGCATTCCTGATCCGCCAGCACCAGCACCCTGTACTTCGAGACATCTTTAAGGTTCTCGTTGAAGATGATGTCGAACGGAATCTTGCTCTGGATCAGCGCCTGCGTAAAAAGATAGAAGCTCACCGCGGGAAGGTCATCGTTAAAGCCCATCGACGCATAAGAGTACAGCACCGCCACGTCCGCGATGTTTCGGACGTCGCGATAATAGTCAAAGTGCTCGTGAAAGAATTCCACGTAGCTTTGCTGGTCTCGCGGGAGCTTGTGGCCCGGCAACGTGCCGGTATCCCCCATGCACTGCCGCCCGAATGCCATCGATTCCGCCATCTGCAGCGTCGAGCCGCTCACTCCGCCCGTCACCACGAACATGGTGTTCCTGTTGATACTGGCGTTTCTGAACGACCGGATGCGGCTGACGAGGATGCCCTGGTCGTTCACGCCGGCCGGATCGCCTTCCTCACTCCACACCGCGTCCATGTGCGAAAGCAGCCGCGGATAATAGACCCCCTGTTCCCAGATCGTATTTCGTCCCGAAATCTCCGAGTGCGGGTTGGTCTCAACCGCGCATTCCGGATTGCCGTCGCGAATCACCTTCTCCATAATCGTGTAATACTGTTCAAGCTGGCGGCATCGAAAATCCGTCCATTCCTGAAATAGTGGATCATTAATGGCGGTCTGCGGCCAGTCCGGCTTGGGCGGGATGATGAATTCCACGTCGGAAAAACCAAAGCGCTTCGTTAACTCCTTCGCATTATATTTGGCGCTCAAGTGGCCTCGGAAGTTCTTCACCGCGAGCGGATGCTCAAAGATCTCAGGCTCCGCTTGCAGGCTGGTGTTATCAAAATGAATCATGTCCACCTTGGCGTCCACCACGGCGCTGTGCACGATGCGCTTCATGTATTCCACGTAGCCCGGGTGCATGAAATAAACCCGCTTGCGAAATGTCTGGTCAAAGTAGATGACCGGCTTGCCCAGATAATCCGGCACAATCCAGTCTTTGGCGTCCGGGCGCTCCACGAGGAAGGTTTCATACGCCATCGTGCTGCCGATGTAAACCCCGACTTTGATTCCGTACCGATGAAGGACAGGCACGAAATTCGTGGTGATCGCCATGTACTCCTTTTCAGCTTCCACCCCGAAACCTTTGTAGTAATACGTGATCCAAAGCGTAATTCCTGCCGCTTTGATCGCGCGGGCAAACTCCTCGCTGTGCGAATTATCGAATTGTTTGATCTGCCCCACCATGCCGCCGCCTCTGCGGCGCGCGAAAATCGGAATACTGTCATGGTTGCCGGAGAGGATTAAAGGGGTCTCCCCGAGCCATGCGGGGCCGCTTTTCAGGCGCGGGATTTGATTCGCTGCGTTTTGAAGCATTGGCATCAGTTCACTCCATTTCTAAAGAAGGTCATGCATCCCCGGATCCTCATTCAAGCCGGGTGGCGCAGAGTTTCGCTGCTCAGAAACTCTGCCTGGAGCCTCTACGTTTTTAGGCCCGAAGGGCCGCCAGAGAGTAGCCCACGGCGTTCAGCCGTGGGAAAGGGGGAGCCGCGAAATGCCGAAGCCCCAGAGGGGCGGCAGAACTTGCTCCCAGATGTATCGCTCATCACACACAATTCCGTTTCGTTTCAGGAAAATGATGGATTCCTCTCGAAGCGAAACCTTACGATGATGCTGCTCTTGACTGCGGATGTATTTCAGTACGGCCGGTACATTGGATTGGCTAACGCTGAACACACCATACCCTGTTTGCCACCGGAAGTGCGGCCGGTGCCGCGCCTTATGGACCCATAGCGATGAATTGGCTTTGAGTACGCGCAAGGCATCGGCAATCGCCAGTGTTGCCGGGAGAGATAGAAGAAAGTGAACGTGATCGAGCGGAGCGCTGGACTCGATCAGCTTCCCGTGAAGGTTCCGAACGACGCCGCCCATGTAAGCGAGCAAATCGGGAACGAGATCGGGCGTGAGGAACGGCTGGCGATCTTGTGTAGAGAAGATGACGTGGGTGAGCAGGTTAGAAAACGTATGCGCCATTGTCTACCGCCCCCTCCGGGGCTTGGTACATTCTAAACCGTCTCCTGTCCCGCGGCTCAACGCCGTGGGCTACTCTCTTGCGCCCGCCGGCTGGCGGGCTGCCAGCGACTGTCGGCGGCCCGTTGGGCCTTCGCGGCTCCGAACTCACTGCCGGTTCCGGCGGCAGAATGTCGAAAATCCAGGCAGAGTCTCGCTGCTCAGAAACTCTGCGGCATTTCGTTCGGGCATAAACAAGAGCCGCGGAGTTAAAGGACAACTCCGCGCTACCCTGGATCCTTATTGAAGTTCAAGAATCGCCAGGGTGTAAGTCTCGAGCCACGGAACCGCAAATCGGATCCGGCCATTTTGAACCTGGCTACGCGGTATGGTGGGCTCACCGCCGTCAGGCGAGAGAAGCTTCACCTGTCGCACGCTCTTCCCTTGTGGCAGTTCAACATCTACCTGGATATCGCTCAATTTCACCCCCTGCGGCGCCGCGTAATTCAGCAGGTGCACCATCCGCCGGCTCTCGGCCTGCTGCTCCATGAGCTCGGCAACCAGCGCCACCGTCTCCGGAGCATAGACTTCGAGTGTTAGCTTGCGCCCCACTGCCCACCGCACTTGCTCGATCAGGGTCTCCAAATTGAGCGGTAGCTTCCAATACCGGCTGGTCATTTGCGCGCCGGGTGGCTTCTCAATGGCCGGCTGGATCGCCGGGATGTAGCTGACGCGGCCTTGTCCTTGGGCACGCTGCACGGGTTCTGCGCCGGCTCCGAGCTCGGTCGCATGGACCCCGAACAAATCCTCGAGGCCGAAGTCCGGGCGCCGCAAACGCCACGGCGTGTAGAGCGATGTTTCGGCCGTGGCCACCAGGCCACCGCCGCCTTCGACGTATTGCCGGATCAAGTTCATCTGCGCATCATCCAGGCATTCCTGGTCCGCTAGCACCAGCGCCCGGTATTTCGAGAGGTCCTTCAAGTGCTCGTCAAAAACGATATCGAAGAGAACTTTCGATTGGATCAGCGCCTGCGTAAATAAAAAGAAGCTCACCGCCGGCAGATCGTTGTTGAACCCCATCGAAGCATAGGAATAAAGAACAGCAACGTCGGCGACATTTTGGACATCCCGGTAGTATTCAAACTGGTCATGAAAAAAGTGGATGTAGCGCAGGTGCACTTCAGGAATCTTTCTCAGGTTGCCCCCCACGTCTCCCGCGCATTGCCGGCTGAACGTCATGGATTCTGCGATCTGCAGCTCGCTGCCGCCCTCACCGGCTGTTCCCACAATCAGCGTCTTTCCGAAAATGGCGGCGTTCTTGAAGGACCGAATGCGATTAATCAGAATCCCCTCGTCGTTCACCCCGGCCGGGTCGCCCTCTTCGCTCCAGGCCGCATCCAGGTTCCGGAGCAGGCCGGGGTAGCTCACGCCCTGCTCCCAGATGGTGTTCCGGCCGGAAATCTCCGAGTGCGGGTTGGCGGCAATCACCACACCGGGATTCCCGCCCTCGATCACTTCCTTCATCTGCGCGTAGTAGCTATCAAGCTGCTGGCACCGGAAATCTGTCCACTCCTGGAAGAGTGGATCGTTGATTTCGCTAAGTGGCCAGTCCGGTTCTGGTGGAATCACATACCTGACGTCACTGAACCCGAACCGCTTCTTCAGTTGGGCGGGCGTGTATTTCTTCTGCAGATATTCGCGAAAGTGCTGGATGGCCAGCGGGTGCTCGAAAATCTCCGGCGTCGCCTGATAGCTGGTATTGTCAAAATCCATCTCATCGGCCTTAACTTCCTCAACACCGATGCGCATCACGCGCTTCATGTAGTCCAGGTACCCGGGATCCATGAAGTAAACCCGCTTTCGAAAAGTCTGTTTGTCGTAAATGACAGGGCGCCCCAGGTAGTCTGGCACAAACCATTCGCTGGCTTCCGGCTTTTCCTTCAGAAAGGTTTCGTAGGCGATCGTGCTGCCAATATAAAGACCCACCTTCACGTTATGTTTCTTCAGCACCGGAGCGAAATCGCGGATCGCATCAATATACTCTTTCTCCGCCTCAATACCGTATGCTTTATAGAAATAGGAGATCAGCAGTGTGATCCCGGATTTCTCAAGGTGTGCGGCAAACTCTTCCGTGCGCGTATAGTTGTATTCCGCCTCCAGATCGGTATCTTCCCCGCCCCGCCGCCGCGCGAACAGCGGAATAATGTCGTGGTCTTCCGCCACAACCAGCGGAATGGTGCCGAGCCATTTTGATTTTTTGGTATTCCGAGCGGAAGCCGGAATGCCAGCCATCCCTAATTGCCCCATGCAAGACGCCTTTCTGTGGGTAGCCACGGCACCGCTTCTGTGCCGAGAGTTTAAGAGGTAGCGCGGAGTTGTCCTCTAACTCCGCGGCTTTTGCCTTATTCCTCCTCGAGAATCGCTAGCGTATAAGTCTCGAGGCGCGGAACCGTGAATCGGGCGCGGTTCTCGGCCACCTGGCTCGGCGCAATTTTGGCTCCGCCGCCGTCAGGCGAGAGCAGCGTCACCTGCCGTAACCGCTTTCCCGACGGAAGCTCCACTTCCACTCCGATGTCGGTCACCGTTGCTCCTTGGGCCGCGGCGTAGTTCAGCAGGTGCACAATGCGGCGGCCTTCGGCCGGCTGGTCGAGCAGTTCCACCGTTACCGCCAGAGTTTCCGGCGCGTTCACTTCCAGTCGAAACTTGCCTCCCGTTGCCCATTGGGTCTCTCCAATCAGCTCTTCCCAGTTCAGAGGCAGTTTCCAGTATTGACTGTTCATTGGAACCGAGGGCGGCTTCCTGATGGCGGGTTTCACGGCTGCAATGTAAGACACCCGGCCACTGCTCACTTTCCTTCGCACTGGAGCGATCTCGAGGTCTCGCTCTTCGCCCCGCTCTACCTCTTGTGGAGCTGCCGCCTGGAACAGATCCGCCAGGCCGAAATCCGGCCTGCGCAAACGCCACGGTGTATAAAGCGAAGTCTGTTCCGTGGCAACCAGTCCGCCTCCTTGGCGGACATAATTCCGAATGTCGTTCATCTGGCCATCATCAAGGCATTCCTGGTCAGCCAGTACCAGCACGCGGTATTTCGAGAGGTCGGCCAGATCTCCATCAAAGATAATCTCGAATGGAACCCTCGCCTGAATCAGCGCCTGGGTGAACAGCATGAAGCTCACTTCCGGACGATCGTTATTGAACCCCATGGAAGCGTAGGAGTAGAGCACCGCCACATCCGCGACGCTCTCGACATCACGGTAATAGCCAAACTGGTTCCGGAAGAAATTAATATAATGCTTCTGATCGTCCGGGATTTCCGGCGCATTGAAAAAACCGCCGACCATGCCGAGGGTCTGACGATTGTAGGCCATGGCTTCCGCCATGGCCAATTTGCCCCCGCCTTCACTTCCGGCGGTGTAGGTGAGCACGCGCTTCCCTAAAAATGCCACCATTTTGTACGTACGGATTTTGGAAATCAAAATGCCTTCCGGGTTAACCCGCGCGTAGTCCCCCTCTTCCGTCCAACAGATGTCCATATTGGGCATGAGCGTCGGGTAATAGACGCCCTGATCCCAAATCGTGTTGCGTCCGGCGATGCCTGACGAAGGATTCGTGGCGATCACCGTGTTGGGATTCGCCTGCTTGATGGTTTCGTGCATCTCGGCATAGTAGCGGTTTAATTGATGACAGCGAAAGCCCGCCCATTCCTGAAAGAGAGGGTCGTCGATGGCCGTGAGCGGGAAATCAACTTTGGGCGGCTCGACGTACTCAACGTTCGAAAAACCGAGGCGTTCGGTGAGTTCGTCTGCCGTGTACCGGGAGGTGAGGTATTCGCGAAAGTTCTTGATGGCCAGCGGATGCTGGAAGATCTCCGGCCTCGCCTGATAGCTGGTGTTGTCAAAATCCATCTCATCCGCTTTCAACTCCTCGACGCCCATGCGCACCACGCGCTTCATGTATTCGACATATCCGGGATGCATGAAGTACACGCGCTTTCGAAAAGTCTGTTTATCGTAAATGACAGGCCGCCCCAGGTAGTTCGGAACAAACCATGACTCCGCTTCCGGCTTTTCGACCAGAAAAGTCTCGTAAGCGATGGTGCTTCCGACGTAGAGGCCCACCTTAATGCCATTCTGATGGAGCAAGACAGCCAGCTTTTTTGCCATCTCGATGTGCGGCCGCTCCGCTTCGAGCCCGAAGCCCTTGAAGAAATGAATCACCGCCAGAGTCACACCGACGTCCTTGAGTTTTCTGACTGTGGCCTCACTCGTTTCAGCTTCATATTCCGCTTCTTGAAGGACGGATTCCCCGCCCCGCCGCCGCTGGAAAAGCGGCGAGCTGTCCCAACTGCCAACAATAATCAGCGGCTGCTGCGTCAGCCAGTCCGGCGTCGCCTCACTGGGTGTGCCAGCAGAGGCCGGAAGCAGACGAGCAACCTGCATGCTCGCCGCGCCTATCACCACCTGGTTCAAGAAATCCCGTCGGTTCATAAATCCTTTCTCGATACAAAAGGGCGACCCCGGTGGTTTGGTAGCCACGGTCAGTGCAATTTGCTGACCGTGGCTACCCCAGCCGCGATGGCCCAGCGCAGAGCCGGGTAGCGCAGAGTTTCGCTGCTCAGAAACTCTGCGGCCTTTCGTTCGGGCCAAAACAAAAGCCGCGGAGTTAAAGGGCAACTCCGCGCTACTTGGTAATACCCACGGCACAGAGGCGGCCGTGGCTATCCACTCCTCATTGCCGGACAGCGCGA
This sequence comes from Terriglobia bacterium, assembly GCA_050745365.1. Lineage (GTDB taxonomy): Bacteria > Acidobacteriota > Terriglobia > UBA7540 > UBA7540 > RH2-MAG17b. The sequence goes on along the minus strand of JBOGJS010000303.1, from coordinate 5,072 downwards.
TCGGTGACTTCGAGCGCGCGGTTGATCATCGCGAAACCCGCGCGAAGCTCCTTCTCAGTGATGGACAGCGGAGGATTGGTAAAGAAAGTATTCCAACGCACAAACGTGTAAAGCCCCTCGTCGCGAAAGGCTGTGTTGAGCGCTTTCATCTCCGGTGATGTGCCGTTGAACGGCGCCATCGGTTCTTTCGTTTTCCGGTCGCGGACGAGCTCGACGATGCCAAATAAACCGAGCGAGCGGGTCGCTCCTACCGAAGGATGCCGCGCCTCGAGCTCCTGGTGTAGTTCGCGCATCACTTTGCCCAGCCGCCGGGCGTTACCAATCAAATCATCCTGCTCATAGACAGCAAGGGTGGCCAACGCGGCCGCACAGGCAAGCGGATGGCTATTGTAAGTCAAACCGCCGGGGAACACACGATCCTGAAAATAGTCGGCGATCGCCCGTCTCATGCCCACCGCACCCAACGGGACATAGGCGCTGGTCAACCCTTTGGCCATCGTCATGATGTCGGGCACCACTTTCCAATGATTCACCGCGAACCATTCTCCTGTACGGCCGAAGCCGGCCATCACTTCGTCAGCAATCATCAGGATGCCGTATTTTGTGCACAGCGCGCGGACGCCTTCAAGGTAGCCCGGCGGCGGGATCAGCACGCCGTTGCTTCCAGTAACCGTCTCGAGAATAAATGCGGCGATGTTCTCGGGGCCTTCGAGCTCGATCACCTCTTCGAGCCGCGCGAGTGATGATTTTGCATCCTCCCACCCGCGCTCGATGCCATGATAGGGATCAAGAACGTGCACAACGCCGGGAATGCCAGGCTCAGCGGCCCAGCGGCGAGGATCACCACTCGCAGTGATGCTGCCCGCCGTGCCACCATGATAGGACCGGTAGCGCGCCAGGATTTTATGCCGGCCCGTGTACGCACGGGCAATCCGGATGGCATTTTCGTTGGATTCTGCGCCACCGTTGGTGAAGAAGAAGACGTCGATATCGCCCGGGCAGATTGCCGCCAGCGCCGCTCCCAGACGGGCGCGAGGTTCCGTAACCAGGAACGGGCTTGTGTATGCCAGCGTCGCGGCCTGCTGCTGGATGGCGCGAATCACGCGCTCGTCCCCGTGCCCAATGTTCACGCACATCAGTTGGCTGTTGAAGTCGAGAAATTTTTTCCCGTCCGGAGTCCAAAAGTATGCCCCTTTGGCCCCGGAAACGGCGAGTGGCTCCATCTTTCCTTGCGCTGACCATTCGAAGATGGTGTGGCGCTTTGCAAGCTCAATGATCTCTTGACTCGTCATTTCGGTGGTTTGTAAATCGATAGCCATAATTGCCTCACTCTATTGAATAATTTGTCGCAAACCCGTCTTCTCATTTTTCACGGCTACCCCTCCGTTATCGTCATCTGCTCTCTGGCTGAACCGGCCGCCGATCGAGAACGCCAGAAATAATAGACCGGGATTCCGACGGCGACAATACAAAGCCCTGCGACGCTACGTCCCGTCTTATGGATCAGCAGCGCCCACTCCAGGAAGGCGGCCAGCGCAATATACAAAGCAGGGATCACCGGATAACCCCAGGCGCGATACGGGCGGGGCCAATCCGGCCGTGTGTACCGGAGCCGAAACAGTCCCAGTATCGTCAAAATGTAGAACAACATCACCGCGAAGATGACGTAATCGAGCAATTCACTATAGGTGCCGGATAGCGTCAGGAGGCTCGCCCAAACGGCTTGCACCATGAGCGAGACGGCCGGCGTGCGATACTTTTTGTTCACTCGGCCGACCGACGGAAAGAACAAGCCATCTTTCGCCATCGCATAGTAGACGCGGGCGCCGGCCAGCGACATTCCATTGATGCACCCGAAGGTGGAGATAATAATGGCCGCGGCCATCAGACCGGCTCCTTTGCCGCCCAGCGCCACTTGCATGACGGCGGTGGCGACGCGGTCCGCGGCCGCATACTGTACGCCGCGCGCAATCGGCGTCAACCCGTGCGGGGAGCCGGCGAAGGGAAGCACCCGAAGATAAACCCAGTTGCAAAAGAAATAAATCGTGCAGACAACCACCGTTCCTACGAGCAGCGCCAGGGGAAGATTACGCTTCGGGTTAACGACTTCTGAGCCGGTAAAAGTGACGTTGTTCCAAGCGTCGGATGAGAACAGAGGCCCCACCAGCGCTACAAAGAGGATCGTCACGGTGGCCATGTCCCAATGCGCCCCGTGCCATACGCTCTGAGTGTGGACAGGCGTCGGTGCGGAGCTTCTTGTGATCCACCAGATGCCGACACCCACAATCGCGAGCAACGCCGCCACCTTCAGCGTCGTGAAGATGTTTTGCACCCACGCGCCGGTTCGCAGGCCCAGGATGTTGATGCCTCCGAGGCCAAGCAGCACCGCGATGGCAATCACCTGTTCGGAAGAAACTTTCAAGGCGATCGCGTGGCCGGTGATGGCTACCGTTCCGAAATTGACGAGAGCATTCTGGGCGGAGATCCAGGGAAAGAAGATACCCATGAACTTGCCGAACGCTACAGCCACTGCGGCTATGGTTCCCGTCTGGATCACCAGGAACAGCGTCCAGCCATAGAGAAAACCGAAAAGGGGGCCAAACGATTCGCGCAGATAGACATACTGCCCGCCGGCGCGCGGCATCATGGCGGCGAGCTCACCGTACGTGACCGCGGCAATCACCGTCATCACCGCGCTCAGAACCCAGGAAAGCAGGAACAGCCCGGGCGAGCGAACTTCCCGGGCGATCTCCGCCGCAACGATGAAAATTCCAGAGCCAATCATCGATCCCATCACAATCGTGGTGGAATCGAAAAGGCTCAGGGATTTGACGAGTTCTGATGCGGGCGCTTTCGACGACGGAGATGAATTCACGCGAGTGGGCTCAGTGCTTTAGTTAGCAGGATACTGAAAAACTCCGTGATGTGTCATGCTGAGCAGCGAAGCATCCCGGCATTTCGATCAAGACCCCTCATCCGGCTCGCTACGCTCCCCACCTTCTCCCGAGGGAGAAGGTGCCCGACCCTTCGGCTTCGCTCAGGGTAAACTCCGGAGGGCGGATGAGGGGTCGTTTAAAACTTCCTTGACCACTCCTTGGGCCAGCGCTCCACAACAACTTTTTTGTCCGTGTAGAACTCTATTGCGTCATAACCCTGCCCATGAAGATCGCCAAAAAAGCTTCCTTTCCAGCCGCTGAACGGGAAGAAAGCCATCGGTGCCGCCACGCCCAGATTGATGCCAATGTTTCCCACCTGCGCTTCGTACCTGAACTTCCGGGCGGCGGCGCCACTCTCGGTAAAGAGGCAGGCCATATTGCCGAATTTTGACGCGTTCACCAACTCAATGGCTTCCTCAATGCTTCGGACGTGAATCATGCTCAGCACCGGGCCGAAAACTTCCGTTCGGGCAAGTGTGCTTCGAGGGTCTACGTCTTCAAGGATCGTGGGGCGCATGAAGTTGCCTTTCTCGTATCCTTTGATGCGGGCGTTTCTGCCGTCCACACGTATTTTGGCGCCTTCTTCGACACCGGTCTCGACGAACCCTTCAATCCGGCTCTTGCTCTCCGGGGTGATCACCGGGCCCATCTGAACGCCATCATCGAGGCCGTACCCCACCACGCGCCGGGCAGCGGCGTCCGCAAGGGCCGGAGCGAAAGCCTCTCGCGCGCCGCCAACGGTGACGGCCACTGAAGCAGCGAGGCACCTCTGGCCCGCGCAGCCAAAGGCGGAATCGGCAATGATTTTCGTGGTGGTTTCAACCGGCGCGTCGGGAAGAAGAATGACGGGATTTTTTGCGCCGCCCTGGCACTGAGCGCGTTTCCCACTCGCCGCCGCGCGGGCATAGACGTATTGCGCTACAGGCGTCGATCCCACAAAGCTGATGGCGCGAATGCCGGGATGCTCGAGCAATCCATCCACAGCCTCCTTCGCCCCGTGCACCAGGTTGACCACGCCTGGCGGTACCCCAGCTTCTTCCAAAAGAAGGAACAGCTTGTGTGCCGTCACCGGAACCTTCTCGGAAGGCTTTAGGATAAAGGTGTTGCCACAGGCAATCGCGTAAGGCAGGAACCACAAAGGAATCATGCCCGGAAAGTTGAAAGGGGTAATCGCCGCCACCACCCCAAGCGGCTGGCGGATCATCGTTTCGTCAATGCCACGCGCGATGTCCTCGCTGTTGTAACCTTGCATCATCAGCGGAATGCCGCAGGCAACCTCCACGTTTTCGATTCCGCGTCTTATCTCGCCCGCCGATTCGCCATACGTCTTGCCGCACTCCCGTGTCGTTGTTTTCGCAAGGTCGTCCAGGTGCTCTTCGAGCAGGCTCTTTAGCTTGAACAAACACTGGATGCGTTCTCCAGCAGGCGTGGCGCGCCATGCGGGAAACGCCTTTTCCGCCGCTTTCGCCGCCCGGTCAACCTCGGCGCGGGAGGAGAGTGGAACCCGCGCGATGGGTTCGACGGTCGCCGGGTTCGTGACCGCCAAGAATTCCCCGCCGGCCGAAGGCACCCATTCCCCGCCAATGAAATTGTCAAGCCGCTCCATCATCTCTGCCACCGGGCGCCTCCCTTGTTAAAAAGTACCCAAGCCTTGCTCTCCCGCCTTCGCGGGACCAGATCTCTCTCCCTTGCGATTCTGGCCCATCTTGTATATCACCGGCGGGAAATCCTTGTCAAGCATAGAGCCAGCTATATACTGAACAATTGAAATGATGCAGGATTCAACGCGCCTCGCCCCGCGAGCACCCAAAACGTATGAGAAGTTTCGAGCGGCTGCGCAAAGGCCGCCGAGTGTTACCGTGAGCGTTCACAGTCTTCGGCTGCCAATCTGGAGCATGTCAGGTGTAGCGCGGACCTGCGCGGTTCAGGTCCGCGGCTTTTCGCGATCTTTGGGCAAAAACCGCAGACCTCAAAAGCGGAGGTCTGCGCTACTCGGCTTGGCGTCGAATGTCACGCAGAGCCCAGAGAAGAATCCCCGTATTCCGTTTTGCCAAATACAGAGTTTCTTCGCTCGCTGGTGCTCGCTCAGAATGACAGTTCTTTTGGTTGATTTAATCTGGCTGCGCTGCGCTAACG
>JBOGJS010000302.1:0-23420 GCA_050745365.1 Terriglobia bacterium | reverse complement strand
AGACTCTGGATCTGCGTATCGGGGTTCGAATCCCTGCCTCCCAGCCATTCATCCGGAAGGGCTTCGAGCATCTCCTCCTCACCGCTCGATAGTGCAGGTTGGGCGGGCGTTGCGGATTTAAGCGGACTTGTTTTTTCGTCGAGGCGGTCTACCCGTTCAATATTGCCTCCGGGCGCCAGATGGCCGTAAGGATCTACTGACCTGAATTGGGCAATAATATACTTGACTCCCCGAACCTTTAGAGGTAGTATTTAGCTCATGGAGAACAAAATCATGAGCGAACCCAAGAGCCTGCAAGAAGCGGTCATCTACTACGCCAACCCCGACAACTGCCTCCGCAAGATGATTGCGAAGCGCTGGCCTAACGGCGTTGTCTGCCCAACCTGCGGCAGCGACAAGGTTAGCTTCAGCGTCTCCAAGCGCATCTGGAGATGCAGCGCCAACCACCCGCGCAAAGACTTCTCCGCGAAGGTTGGAACCATCTTCGAGGATAGCGCCATCGGACTCGACAAGTGGCTCGTTGCAGTCTGGATGATCTCCAATTGTAAAAATGGAATCAGTTCCTATGAACTCCATAGGGCTCTTGGCGTGACTCAGAAAACCGCATGGTTCATGCTTCATCGTGTCCGGCTCGCCCTGCAAGACAAAGACGGCGGGATGTTGGGCGGAGAAGTCGAAGTAGATGAAACCTTCATCGGCGGACTTTCCCGCAACATGCACGTCAGCAAGCGTAAAGCCAAGATCACGGGAACCGGGGGAAACGATAAAGTCCCAGTTCTGGGAATCTTGAAACGTTGCGGAAAGGTTCGTACTTCGGTTGTTCCCGATGTAACCCGTAAAACTCTTCACGGCGCGGTGGCGGGAAACGTCGCCCCCGGCACTCAAGTTTTCACCGATGCGTGGGTCGCCTATAGCGGATTGGAGGCGCAATACCTTCATAGCGTAATTGACCATGCCAAAGCCTACGCAGTCGAAAACGTCCACACCAACGGGCTCGAAAACTACTGGAGCCTTTTGAAGCGCACCATCAAGGGAACCTACGTTAGCGTCGAACCGTTCCATTTGTTCCGCTACCTTGATGAGCAGGCTTTCCGCTACAACAACCGCATCGAAATGAACGACGCCGACCGCTTTGAACTCGCAATGTATCAGATCGCTGGCAAGCGCCTCACCTACAAGGGACTCACTGGAAAAGCACCGGAAACAGAAACGCTTACTAACTAAGAAAGAGGCGAAGCGAGAACACCGGGGAAAGCGGGCTAGGTCTTAGTCCGCTTTTTCTTTTCGCGCGTTTTCTTCCATTTATCTTCTCGACGCTTCAATTCATCGTGCGAAACTGAAAGGACCCTGCTGAGCGCCGAATCAAAGTTCTCAAATTCCGTTGCAGATTTTGGTTTCTTTTTCATCAAAGCTCCTTATTGAAGGGCTCTGGCGCACCCAGTTCTTGCGCTATAAGCCTTAGGTCATCGAGCATGGATTGTAAGCAAGCCTTGTTAAAACACGTAAAATCTGATGCGCTCTTGGCACGCCGAAGCAAGTATGCGATTTCATCTTTTGGTGCAGCATTCCAACCCTCGGGGCTAAAATTTCTGGTCATGTGAGCGTAAGTTAGATAGGCAATCGTATCTGCCGCCTGAGGCCCTGGGGTCTCTGCTGCAAAGGGAAAACTTGGGTTGCCAAGCTTCTTCCTCCATAAAATTGGGGCTTTGGTTTTCATGTCACGGAAGAGGTCAGTCGCGTAGCTGGCAAATGTTCTGTCTAAACCAAAAACGAAGTGCGCTCTTCCCTGACGTGGCGTGTAATCCGTTACCTTCCTGACGCACGCTTGGAAAGGAACAAAGTATGGTTTATTCGGACAGCCCCCAGCCATCTTTCCACGGCCATGAAAAAGTGTTGCTCCCGTCATGTATCGTCGCTCTTGCAGCGAAAATGATTTAAAGTCCTTTACGACCACGCCGGAGCTAAGGGGATACACCTTGTGCCACAATATCGCTTCCAGAGCACGGCCAACAAAAGCTGTATGTGTTTTTTCGCTCCACTTATGGAAAAAACCCTTTTTATTAAAGACATCCTTGGCGCGGAATTCCCTCATCGGGACAAGGTAATCACTCAAAAGCTTCCGCCAACCAATTTCAAATTTCTTCCATTCGCGCGGCTCTGCAAAGTATCCCGCAATAACACAAATCGCGGCCCCGTCATGAATTCCACTCTCATCGAGATAAGCTTCCATCATTGCGAAGATCTTCCGGTGGCCGTCGCGGGGGTGCGCCATTTGAACAAGCTCGGAGATTTTATAATGGGTGCTCATCGCGCACCCCCGTATATGGGCGCGGCGTCACCAACATCATCTTGACCCTTCTCGTGTGGGGAGTCAAGTATATTACTGACCTGAATTGAACTATGAAGCCGGCTAGCATCCTGCCAAGGAGGTTGAGGGCACATCTGCTGTGCAGCGCGGCCGTGAAGCCGGAGGATTACAACCCATGCTTGCCGATCTGGGCCTTTAGCTCCTTGGCGAACGCTTCGGCATCAGCCTCACGGATGAATACAGGCTTGCAGGGCATCTTGTGCAAGATGTTCTGCGCTTTGACAAACGGCCCGCGGAGTTTCTCTTCATGTGGCTCCCCAAGCAAAAGGTACGGCTTGAATCTTTCTGGGCTGGCAGCAAGGCTGGTGATGCGCCCCAGCCAGGTGTTCGCCTTATCTACAATTGACGTCGATTCCATCAAGTCGAACGACACGGGCTCGTAGGCGTGCCACACCTCGTTCTTCCAAGCCTCTTTGAACTCGTATTCGTAGTCCGGCGCGACAATGAGTTTCGGCGCAAGGCGCTGAATCACTCCGTGTTCTTCTAAGGGCTTGCGAAAGATCCGCCAAACCTCCTCATCATCACGGCTGGGATAAGCCGGACGGGAGGCGTAGTACTCCACGTACCGCTGGTAAAGATCGCTCAGAGTCTTCTCCGGGTTTTCGGTAAAGCCGCCGCCCGCTGAGGAAAACTGAATCGCGCTGTCGTCCGTCGGAAGAACCTGAGTAATTAAGGCCTCAATGTTCTTTGGCTGCTCTGGAAATGGAAGCTGGGCGCGCAGCCGCTCACCGATCTCTTCAATTCGCGTTTCTACATACCAGGTGATTTGCCGGAAGCGCTCTCCATCGATCTGCCCGAACATTTTCGATAGCCGGCTGTATTGTGACGTGCAGATCGCACCGGCGTACTTCGCTTCGGGCGCATAGAGCGCGACACCAATATTAGCGAACTCCCTGGTCAGAGGGTCGTGGATGTATCGCAAGATGCTGAAGGTGTACGGCGTTTTCATGCCAGCCTCCTCTTCACCTGTTCGGCAAATTCCGCTGTGTGATCTCTTACTGATCGTAGATGCTGAAGTATCCTCGTCAGATGCTCGTTCTTCCATTCGGGCAGCGCGGAGTTTTCAACGCCGGTAATAGCTTCGTCGGACAGGGCCGCGAGAGCTCCCGCGAACCGGTCTGTCTCGACCTTGCCGCCCTTTAACGCGCGGTAGAAGACGTGGTTTCGGAGGAACACCGCGTCCTCCAAATTCCAGGGCTCACTGTGCCCGCCAATCGCGTAGATGAACGAGAATGCCGATTCGTGGTCGATCACGAACATCTGTTCGTCGCGCCAGAGTATGTTCGGATTGTCATATCGGCGGTCCGGGTTTTCAATTAACGCGTCGAAGGCGAAGACCTCAACTGCGGCTTGGCGCAGGTTCATCGGAATCGCCATGTCAACGGGCCAGATTCGGTAGCCGCCGGTCAGAAGCCGCGTACCGAAATTTACTCCTACGCTTTTACGAATTCCCTCCGCGACGCGGTCGTCGGCTGACGGCAGGATTTCCGCCAATGATGACTCAAGCTCAATGAGGGCCGGCTCAGGCGAAGCAATTGCCAGAGATTCGGCCAGGAGCGACGATAACAGTTCTCACGCGAGGCCGGTGACGCCGTTGTTAGCCCGAGACTTCAATTTTACGACGAATTCGCCGGCGGGGTTGCCCGTCTTGTCTTCGCACGAAACGAGCAGCGGCTTGGTGTGTCCAGAGTCCATCTGCCGGTGATAAGCGGTGGCGACCACATGGGGAACGTGGCGCAAGTGGGTTTGTCCTCAGGTTAGGGCTTCAGTTGACGGTGGCAATCTCCAGAGGACGCATGAGGAGGCTGGCCAGCGCGTGGGGGGAACGCGTTTGATGAGCTTACTGAAATAAGCTCCCCGGCTGCTTAATTGCCAGCGGCGATGGTGCGTTGATGAGCTCGTCGATCTCGGACCATCTTGGACCGTTGGGCATGACGAACAGGCACCAGCCGTCGCTGCGGTCGGCCCAAGCCAGGCGGGGGTACATCATGCAGAGCCACTTATCGTGCCGGGAAAGGTCTTCGGCCTCGGTACCGACCACTTTGCCCAGCCACGCCCGCATTTCCGGGCTGTTCATGGCATCGTTGTATATCCATTTCTCGTTTCCGGTGTTGTACGGGGGGTCGATGTAGATGCACTTTACCTTGCCGCCGTAATAGGGCAGCAGTGCCTTCAGTGCCTCCAGGTTGTCGCCTTGCACGAGCAGGTTACCGCTGTCCGGGTCGCCGGCGGAAAGCTCGGAATTGCACCGGAGCAGGCGGTAGGGAACGTCCCGGTGATGATTCAAAACCGCCTTTTTCCCAATCCAATCCAGAGTCGGCATCTACGCAGGCTCGCGCATTCTATCGGCTCAGCTCCGCCGCATGGATAAAGTTGAAAAGTGGTATTGTACATCCATACATCTGCTGCGAGGGGCCTGAGAATTGGCGAAGCCACCGCAGTTGGTTTGCTAACACCTTGAAAACATCAGCCGCGAGGCGCTGGAGAGATGTCAGAAGATCATTCGCTATTACGTCCGGAAGAGGCAGGGCGTTAAGCCTATCGCAAGCGGCCCGCTTACTGGCTGCTCGAATCACCCCGCCGGCTTTATGGGATCGGGCTCTTTCACGAGCGCCTGGAGCCGGATACGCTGCTGAGTATTAAGGAAGATTACGTGAAGCCGAAGCTCAGTCGGCTTCGATACCCGGGTCGTGGCTATCGGAGGAGATGAACGGGAACGTCCAGCCGGAGGTTCTTCCAGAGCCGCTCGGAGGTGTAGACGGGAGCATTGAGCGCCAGTCCGAGTGCCAGGCATGCGCGGTCTCCGAGCGAGAGACCGAGTTGACGGGTGCGACTCGTCAGATCACCGGCAAGCCGGGCATGATCCTGAGTGAAAGGCAGGATTTCCTCCACAGGGCTGGTGGCGTCTTCCCATGCTTCCTCGGACGTCCAGCCGCGGCTGACCAGCTTGCTGTGAACCTCGGCCAGGTTGACCGCGCTGGCGACCGACCGGGCGAGCAGAGCGGGGGTGAGCTTCTCGTGTCCCCGCTCCTGATGAATGATCGCGAGGATCGCCGAAGCGTCGAGCACGACCCTATTCATCCTTCGCCGCCTCGCGCCGCTCCGCCAGGAGTTCATTGGCTAGCGAGTCGCCGGGTTTGAGGTAACGCCGGGCGCGGCGCTGCGCGCGCTGGATGCGCCGCTGCTGGGTGGTAATCCGCAGTTCGTCATCCCGGAGGCGCAGCACGACTTCATCCCCGCCGTTGATGCCAAGCGCCTTACGGAACGAAGCTGGGATGACGAGCCGGCCGTTCTGGCTCACGCGAACTCGGGCTTCTTCAATTATGGCACGCTCTAGATTTACTGACATAGTTCTAACATATTGCCATAAAATGAGTCTTATGCCAACCCCGATCGAGAAACTGCGGAGGGTGGGTGGGTAAGATCTCCGATCAGATCGTTGAAATGATTCAATAGCCCGTGAAAAGACCGAGTATGCGCTGATCGAGGCGGAATGCGCCGGCATCGTGATGGAGCCAGGCGCGAACGGTTGATTTGTCACACGTTCTCACGGGTTACCTCGTCCGCGTCCTTATCGTCCCGGAGTGCGACGAACTTTGAATGGCGAAGGTGATCGGTCGCCGTCCAGTCAACGAATTCTACCTGTGCCACCAGACGAGGTTTCAGCCATCGGCACTCCTGCATAACCTCTCTGGTAAGCGCCTTCCCGCGCCGGGCGTTCTTTGGCTCAGGCAAATTCGCGAACGGACATTCACTGGTCTCGAGATTTCTGAACCGTTTGGCCACTTCTAACCTGAGTGCGGGCGTGAATCCGTTTCGGACTTTCGCGATAAAAATGAGACGGCTGCCCTCGTAGTAGCCGACAAGAAGCGAGTCAAATACGTGAGAGCCTGGAAGGTAGCCGCCCACTACGAGCTCCTGGCCTTTCTGAGTTTTGTGCTTCACCCATTGCCCGGTGCGCAGGCCCGGCTCATAGGTGCTGTCGACGCGCTTCGCGACAATGCCCTCCATGCCCTGTTCGCGAGCCGCCCGCACAAGTTCACGCACCGGAAAACTGAACGTCGGCGAGAGGCGAACCGGGTCCGTGAGGCCCGCCAGCGCTTGTTCGAGCGCCTGGCGGCGGTTGGAAAGCTCCAGCCGCGATAAATCCTTACCTTTGTACGCCAGCAGGTCAAAGCCATAAAAGTAGAGCGGGTGCCCTTGAGCCGCATTTTGCAGCGCATTAAAATCGGGCCTGCCCTCCTCATCGAGCGCGACGATCTCACCGTCCGCGATGGTGCCCGCTGCCAATCGCCCGAATCCCGCGGCAATACTCGGGAATCGCTGGTTCAGGCTGTTGCCGCGTCTCGAGAAAACAGCTACGTGAGCGTTTTTCTTCACCACGATCGCGCGGTATCCGTCGAGTTTGATTTCGTATTGCCAACCTGGTTCATCTGGAGGAGCCGAGACGGCTCGCGCCAGCATCGGCACGACGAATTGAAGCTTCGATTTCGGCAGCGACTTCAGATCAAGCTCAGCGTCAGACGCTCGCGTGGCGGGCGGCACCGGCTCAGCCGGGCGGCGCTTTGGAGCCGCCCGACTGCTTTGCCACTCCCGGTCGCTGGCGGCGGCAATCTGTTTCATCGTTCGTCCGCTCAGCGCGGATTGGTCATCCCGCTTCGCCGAGATGGGACGCATGCCCGGCTTCGCCTTTCCCATATACCACTTCTTGGTCTCGCCTTCTTCATGCGACCTCACAAGCGTCCACTCGCCTGTGAGTTTCTTTCCTGTGAGGTGCACGTGGAGAAATCCTCGGTAGTAATTGCCATTGATCAGGTCGTACGTGCCGATGTCCCAAACCATCACGGTGCCGCCCCCGTATTGGCCGGGCGGAATGATACCTTCGAAGTCGAGGTATTCGATGGGGTGATCCTCCGTGGCCATGGCCAGGCGCTTGGTCTCCACCGCGTAGGGCGGGCCTTTCGGAACGGCCCAGGATTTCAGCGCGCCGCCCATTTCGAGCCGGAAATCATAATGCAGGTGGCTCGCCGCGTGCTTTTGAATCACAAATCGCCGGCGGCTGCCCTGCGCGCTTCGGGTGGGTCGGAAAGGCGAAGGCTCCGGGGTCTTAGAGAAGTCGCGCTTGCGGCGGTAATCGTTCAGCGAACCCGGGGACTGCTTTGCAGCCACCACGATGTCCCGGGGAAGGCTTTGCTTAAGCTTTTCGACAGGAGCGAACAGATCCCCGGACTTTTTCACCCGATTCAGAGCCTCTTCCGGGCTGAAGCACAGACGGTTGGCGTCGTTCGAACGCAGCGCCGCTCGGAGTTCTTCCCAGTCCACCGGCAGCGAGACATATGGGCGCTCGTTTTTTGCCCGCAGAGAGTACACCCCAATGGTGGTTTTCGCTTCGCTATTCTGGCTCCAGTCAACGAGCACCTTTTGAGAGCGTAGACGCTTCGACATGTTCGCCACCACCAAGTCGGGATGGCTCTGTTCCATGTGGGCGGCCAAACTCCGGGCGAACGGCCCGACCACCGAGTAGGTCAAGTGACCATTCAGGGGAACATACACCTGGAGGCCTTTCGACCCCGAGACCTTCGGGAAGGATTCGAGCTTCAGACTCTCGAGAAGCTCCCGCAGGAGGAGCGCTACTCGAACGCACGTCAAAACGTCCGCGCCTGGGCCGGGATCGAGATCGAAAACTATCTCAGTCGGGCGGTCGATCTGGGCCGCTCGGTGCAAAAAGGGGTGCAGTTCGATGCTGGCGATGTTAGCCACCCAAACCAGCGTCGGAAGATCGTCGATGAGGACGTAATGAATCTCGCCGGAGTGCTGCCGCCGCAGGACGGTGAACCGCTTTATCCATTCGGGTGCATACCCAGGCACATTTTTTTCCCAGAACGACTCGCCGCCGACTCCGTCCGGAAATCGTTTGAGGCTGCACGGGCGGCCTCTGAGGTGAGGCAGAATGTAATTGGCTACCTTGATGTAGTAGTCGATGACCTGCCCTTTGCTGAATCCTGCTGCGGGATACAGAAGCTTTTCGACGTTTGAGACCTGAACCTTGCGGCCCCCAACGGCAATCATTTGCTGGTCTCGCGCCATAGACGCCTCTAACCTACTGATGCGCCAGGTTGCTGAACGGCGTCTTCCGCAGGCTGAGAAGCGATCCGATCACCCGAAAGAAACGTCGCCCGAGGTCCGGCAGGCACGCGGCGCCGCCGAAGACAAACCGGGCGTGCTCCCGCGCCTGTCGTCAATGCGAGGCTCAGGCTTCCGCGGAAAAGCTAATACCCACGGCACAGAGGCCGCTGCCGTGGCTACCGGCTCCCGCAGGCTGAGAAGCGATCCGATGAACCGGCACGCACCGACCTGGCTCACCGCTGCCTTGCCATTTGCCTCGGTTTTCGCCGCTCTGTAGTATGATGACTTGCGAGTTTCTGTCCGGGGAAAGACAAGCGGAATGAAGATCACGGAAGTGCGAACGCGGGTGGTGGAATGGCAGCAGAAGACGGCGCCGCCCCAGGCTCATTTCTGCACCAACCCCGTCGATCTTCTCCAGCTTCCCGCGGATGCGATGGGCGCTTTCCGGTTTCACAGTTGGCTGATCGTCGAAATTATGGCCGATAGTGGCGAGACGGGAATCGGGAATGCTGCTTTATCGCCTCGCATCGCGAAGCAGATTATCGACTTGCACCTCACGCCTTCGCTTCTGGGGGAGAACCCGCTCGACATCGAGTATCTCTGGCAGCACATGTACCGGCGCACGGTGGCGTTTGGCCGAAAAGGGATCGGCATGGCAGCTATCAGTGCCGTCGATATTGCGCTTTGGGACTTGATGGGTAGAACGCTGAAACAGCCGATTTTCCGGCTGCTGGGTGGGAAGACCAAGCCGAAAATTCCGGTTTACGCCAGTCGCCTCTATAGTCAGCCCTTGCCCGATCTCGCGCGTGAAGCCCAGCTTTACAAAGCCCAGGGTTTCCGAGCCATGAAGTTACGTTTTGGATGGGGGCCGGCAGATGGTGCTGCCGGGATCGAGCGCAACCTGGGGCTGGTTCGCACGGTGCGAGAAGCCGTGGGAGACGAGATTGACGTGATGGCCGACGCCTACATGGGCTGGACGCTCGAATACGCCCGCCGGATTATCCCGCTCCTTGCGCCGTATCGCCTGCGATGGCTGGAAGAGCCGGTGCTGCCCGATGACGTTGGCGGCTACGCAGCGCTCCGGGCGCTGAGCGTGGTGCCGATTTCCGGTGGGGAACATGAATTCACACTCTACGGCTTTCGCGAGCTCATCGATGCCGGGGCCGTCGATGTGATCCAGTTTGACACCAACCGGGTGGGTGGCATCACGCAAGCGCGGAAAATCTCGGCTCTTGCGGAAGCGTATGAGATACCCGTGATCCCGCATGCGGGGCAACTGCACAACTACCACGTGGTGATGGCCAGCCTGAATTCTCCGATGGCGGAATATTTTCCGCCCGTCGATGTCGAAGTGGGCAACGAGTTGTTTTATTACATCTTTAAGGGTGAGCCATCCGCAAAAAATGGCGAGATCGAGCTGGATGAGTATGCGCCCGGACTCGGCCTCATGATTGATGAGCCCGCGCTTCGGAATTTTAAGGTGATTGAATAACGAAATTGCGGGCTCGGAGCGGCGGCTTCACGCCGCAAATTTTTTGATTGGCGGGATAAACTCGCCGCAATCCCTGCGGGGAGATGGAGAACTCGTGAGCGAAAAGGGATTTTTCAGCTTAGCCGGTCAAGTCGCGGTGGTGACCGGGGCCGGGCAAGGTATTGGGGAAGGCATTGCGCGTCGCTTGCACTCGGCAGGCGCGCAAATTGCGGCGCTGGACGTCCAAGGCGACTTGGCTCGGAGCGTCGCCGAATCGCTCGGAGGCCTTGGCGTTCAATGTGACGTTGCGTCTTCTGCATCCGTGGAAAAAGCCGTGGCGGAGGCTCGGCGTTCCCTCGGTCCCATCGACATCCTCGTGAATAATGCGGGTATTGCCGGCAGAACCTTGCCGCTGTGGGAACTGGACGAAAAAGACATGGACGCGGTTTATGCCGTCAACGTGCGAGGTGTTTTCCTGATGTCAAAGTGGGTTATCCGGGAGATGCTGGAACGCCGCTACGGGCGTATTGTGAGTGTCGCCTCCATTGCCGGCAAGGAGGGTAATCCGACGCTGGGGCCCTATTCGAGCAGTAAGGCGGCGGTGATCGCGCTGACCAAATCTTTGGCAAAAGAGGTGGCGGCGAAAGGCGACATCACAGTGAACAGCATCGCCCCGGCCGTGATCCGCACCAAGATTCTTGACGGCGTCGCCAAAGAGACCGTGGATTATATGGTGAGCAAGATTCCCATGGGACGCACGGGAAGCATTGAGGAGGTGGCCGCCCTGGTGCATTTCCTGGCTTCCCGAGAAGCTTCTTTTACCACCGGCCAGTGCTACGACCTCTCCGGCGGGCGGGCGACCTATTAGACCGGAAAGAATCTCACCCAACCCCTGCCTGAGGGTGTGCGACATAAAAGTTGAGAACTTGGGAAGTAAATATGGCCCCGAAAGGGCCGGGCCGAGACGTCGCTTTGCGACACCCCGAAGCATGAAAATAAGCCGGACCGAGCTAAGTCTTTTATTCATCACCTTTATTTATTTTCGGAGCGGCGGAGCGGCGAGGAATCGTGCCGCGGCCTTTCGCTGGAACGTGCGCCGGGCGAGATTCCTCGCTCCGCTCGGAATGACAAGCTGCAAAAGTTTGCGACAAACCGGACTTTGACGAAATCCTGCGGCTTGGAGGCTGGTGTGCGACCGGGCTAGAATAATATGCTTAAATTGCGCAGATTGGACTCATTTTTTGGCCTCGACTTCCTCTGCTCCCAGAAGCTACGCCATTGAAGTTCGGGACGTTTCGCTTTCGTTTGACGAAAAGCGGGTGCTTGCCGGTGTTTCCTTCCGATTAGAATACGGGGAGACACTCATCCTGCTCGGAGTAACGGGAAGCGGGAAATCCGTCCTGCTCAAGCTTCTCGCTGGCCTTCTGAAGCCGGACTCCGGTGAAATCTTCATCGAGGGGCAAGAGATTACTTCTCTCCCCGAAACGCAGCTTAACGTCATTCGCAAGCACATGGGAATCGTTTTTCAGGAAGGAGCGTTGTTTGATTCTCTTTCGGTATACGAAAACGTGGCCTATTCTCTCCGTGAGTCGGCGCGAATGGAGGAGGAAGCCGTCGAAGGGGCCGTTCGCCGCATGCTGGGCTTCGTCGAGATGGAAGACGCGATCGATAAAATGCCTTCGGAGTTATCCGGCGGCATGAGGCGCCGCGTCTCCTTTGCGCGCGCCATCGTCAGCCAGCCGGCCATCATGCTTTACGATTCCCCGACCGCAGGCCTTGACCCCGTCACCGCCAACACGATTAATATACTTATCGCGAGGTTTCGCGATCTTCAGCAAGTCTCTTCCGTCCTGGTGACACAACGCATCCAGGATGCCTTTTTTCTCAGTACCTACGTCTTTTCTCCCCATCTGCGAAAGCTGGTCCCCCGAGGCCCCGACGGCCAGAAGCCTGGCCTACCGGCGACGCGCTTCGCAGTGCTTCGCGACGGGCGATTTTATTTCCACGGCACTCTGGAAGAACTCGCCAGCACAACCGATCCGTACCTCCTGAAGTTTATCTCCTAATCCCCTACGTGCGCTTATGAATAATCCGGGGCGAAGTGGGAATTGGAAAACTATCTGCGCGGCCTGGTACTTTCTATTACAATGGCTGGTAGAGGACGCGCGAATATGCCTCAGCGGAAAGAACTTGCCTGGCGACAGCTTCGAGTCGGTATGATGGTAGGAATTGCCATCATTATCATCGTGGTTGCCATTTTCTTTGTGAGTGGCCCCGTCGGGGTGCTGCGAGCGCACTACATTTTGAAGGGTTATTTCGCGAATGCCCAAGGCCTGAAGGAAGGCTCGCAGGTGCAATTGGCCGGCGTGGCGGTGGGCAGCGTCAGTAAAATCCGGCTTTCGAATTCCACTAGCCCGAACCGGGCTGTCGAAGTCATGATGAAAATCTCGCAGAGCTTTCAGCCCGATATTCGCAGGGATTCTGTGGCGAGCATCCAAACTGCCGGGCTGCTTGGAGAAAGCTTTGTAAATATCAGTCGCGGCAGCCCCACCCAGCCTTCGATCCCGGCCCAAGGCGAGGTAAACACCGAGCAAAGCGCGGACATCAAGAAGGTAGTGCAGAATGCCAACGACGTCCTCTCTAATCTGACGACGCTGAGCAGCAAACTGAACGACATTACCAACGAGATTACTACCGGCCACGGAACAATCGGGAAATTCATCTACGATCCGGCGCTCTACAATCGGCTTAACGACACCGTGTCCAAGTTGCAGAGCACCCTCGGGCAAATCACTCAAGGACACGGCACGATCGGCCAGCTTGTCTCGAATGACGCTCTTTACCAGAAACTGAATTCAACCGTCGATCGGGCGAACAGCTTGATGGATGAAATTCAGCGCGGCCAGGGCACGCTCGCCAAGCTGATCAATGACCCCTCGATGTACAACAATCTCAACAAGACAGTCCTGGAGGCGAGAGACTTGATGGCCACCATCAACCAGGGCAAGGGAACGCTCGGGAAACTGGCTACAGATCCCCAACTCTACGATCGCATGAACCAGTCCGCGGCGAACATCAGCACCATCACGGGAAGGATGGCTCATGGACAAGGATCGCTCGGCCTGCTTTCTACCAACAACACGCTGTATCACAACCTGGCGGAAAGTTCGGCATCTCTCCGGGATTTCCTGACTGAATTCAGGAAGAACCCCAAAAAATACCTGACGTTGCGTCTCCACATCTTCTGAGGTCCGGCACGTACCTGAAAGTGGAGGCGCTTTGTGCGGGCGTGAAGCTCTTGACGGCCAGAGTTTGATTTTGAATACAGCCCTCCATCTCGGGTGTCCAGGCTGGCCTTCGCGTTGAAGCTGCCAAAGGTTAAACCCTGCCCGGAGGCAATGTATTCTTTCATCCGGGCGGACATCTGCCGCGCGACCTGAGAGTATCGGCCCGCAACATCTGTCAGCTCCTTCGGATCTTTCTCCAGATTATAAAGCTGCGGTTTGTCCCGGCCCCGGCCGCAACCAGCGCCGCCTTTAGAAAGCTTCGTCGTGAGGTGTTCTCCATATTTTCCCTCCTTGGATAACCGGCAAGGTGCGACAAAATCTACAAAGACTGTCATCCTGATCCCGCAGAGCAAGTAGCGCGGTGTTGTCTTTTAACTCCGCGGCTTTTGTTTTTCCCGAACGAAATGCCGCCGAGTTTCTGGACAGAGAAACTGCACGCTACCCCGCTCAGCATGGCAGTTTCAAATTTTTCACACCTTCTGGGAGATCACGGAACGCGTTCAGCATATAGTAGGTAGAGCTACCTGTAAACTCCGGAGATGAGAACGAAGGCGCTTATTATCAATGGTGATGATTTCGGACGTTCGCCTCAGGTGAATGCGGGAATTCTACGCGCGCACTGCCAAGGAATGCTCACCAGCGCGAGCCTGATGGTTGCCGAGCCGTCTTGCTCCGAAGCCGTTGCCGCCGCGCGTGATTGCCCGGGACTGGATGTCGGGTTGCACCTCGTTGCCTGCAATGGCAGAAGTCTTCTTGGTCTCGAGGGACTGGTTAATGATTCGGGCCAATTCCCGGCCAGTGACGTCTGGGCCGGGCTGCGATATGCGCTGTGGCCCGGTTTGTGCTCCAAGGTACGGGACGAATTCCGGGCGCAAATCGAGCGGCACCTTGAGCTGGTGGGTCATCTCTACCATATCAATGCTCATCACAACCTGCATTTGCACCCTGATTTAGCGGATATCGTTCTCGAACTTGCCGCTGAATACCGCATACCTTGGGTGCGGCTCGTGCGCGAACCGGTTCTTACCACGCTCTCGCTTGCCGGCAACCATTGGCCGCGCAAGCTCCGGGACCATTACCTCTTTAAATGCCTTTCGTCCCGTGCCAGCCGCAAGATGTGCCGGCTCGGCATAAGGGGCAATGAGCTCACATTTGGGTTTCACCAGACCGGTCACTTAACCGAGAGCTACGTGCTAGGGGTGCTGGCAAAGCTCCCGGAAGAAAGTCTTACCGAGTTCTATTTCCACCCCGCCGTCGAGCAAGACAGTCAACCACCCCTGTGGCCTTCCCAATCCGTCGAGACCGAAATACTCATCAGCGCCGCGGTGCGAGCTGCTATTCTCCGCCACGGCATCCATCTGACGACGTTCCGGGAACAAGCCGCCATCCCCGGCGTTCGCTTCGAAGGGGCGACCCACGTGGCGCGGTGAGCTCGTTCCAGATGCTTCGAGTTGAGCGAAGCGGCAAGGTCGCGCTGTTTGCATCAGCTCGTCCAAGGACAGAGCTTCGCGAGCACGTTGGGGCGTTTGACGTCGTTTTCCCGCTATAATGAAACTGTCGAGGGGTTGCAATATGACGAGGAGCTAGCCTCATAGATGCCTCAGCAGTTAGTCACGGGCGTTGATACCGTCGAAAAAACGGTAACTCTCCCTGCCCGGCGCGAACCTCAAAAGAAAAAACGCAAGTGGCTTCGCCACGTTCTCGCTTACGGCGTTGCCGCTGGCATCCTGGTGTATCTTGCCCGGGGACTCTCCCTGGGGAACTTGATGGAAAGCCTACGCCACGCGGATTTGGGGTGGTTCCTCGCCGCTTGTGTGAGCTCCGTGGGAGCCTGGTTTTTAGGGGAGACCTATCTATATTCAAAGCTCTTCAGCTTCTTTCACGCCCGCGTCACATTTCGGGAGATGCTGCCCGTCACTTCTGCCCAGTATTTCCTTCAGGCTATCAGCCAGGTGGCGGGGGGTGCAGCGCTTGTTTTTTTCATGCGGCGCCGTAAGGGAGTGCCGCTGTTTTCGGGAGGAGCAACGCTAGCCTTTCTGGGGCTGGTGGACTTCCTGGTGATGGCGCTCATGGGCATTGCGGCGGCAGCTCTGGTGCCCGATTCGCTGCTGCGCGCAGGATGGTACTTCCCACTCGTGGCGACAGGTGGAGTTTGCCTGGTGGCCTGGTTCTGGTTGCGCGGGCGCCCCTCCTCGGGCATCGCCCGCTGGATTTACGAGCGGCCTTCACTTCTCAGCTTCCGTAATGCTCGCGTCACGCACTACCTGTGGTTGATGTTAATTCGCGCGCCCATCTTTGCCGTCCAGGGCTTTATGCTCTATTTCCAGCTCCATAGCTTTGGCGTGCACGTCCCGCTGATACAAGTGCTCGCCTTTGAGCCGGCCGAGCTCTTTCTGGGCGCTCTCCCCATCACCCCGGCAGGGCTGGGTGTCTTGCAGGCGGTGCTCATTCTGGGTTTTCATTCCTATGGCTCACGGGCGGCGTTGCTGACGGTGGGGCTCGCGATCAGCACCATGGCAATTGCGCTTCGTCTGCCGCTGGGTTTTGGAGCAGCGGGCCCGCTGGTGCGCGAAGTCATCCACACCCACAAGGAGGAGGCTCTCGAGGCGGCATAAAAATCCATCCGGCTTATCCGGCTTCTTCCATCTCTCCCGTAGGCAGAAGGCGCAACTTACGCCCGCTCCACTCGACCGTGTCACCGAACAAGCTTGCGAACCACACAGCCTGCATGATGAGATCCTTCACGAGTGTCCAAGCCAAGTCGCTCGCCCGAACTGGGAGCCTCAGCAGCCGATGGTACGTCCATGCCGCCATCCCGCAGCGCGCCAATATCGCTAGCGCGGCCATTGCTAGCCAAGGCAGGCGGAAACCGGAAACAACGAAAAGCAGCATTCCCCAGAAGGGACCGTTAATCAAAATCCGCGCTAGGCTCGCTGGGCGGATCTTGCGATCGACGCGCGCCCAGCGCAACTGGCGGTTCCAGAAATCACGGAACGTCAGCCGTTCCGTCACCATCTCTACGATCGAGCCGGAAAGGTGAATCCGGTAGCCGAGTGCCGCCACCCTCCGGGCCAGCGCAAAATCATCTCCGAAGGCATTCTTCACGGTTTCGAGCCCCCCCACCTCTTTGAGGGTGCTTTGGCGAATAGCCACCGTCGCCGCAAAGGCATGGCGCATCGGCTCAAGATAGTAGGAGACGATCGCAGTGGGAGTAAAATCCGTGTTGATAAAAAGCGATTCCAGGCGGGCTCCCAGGCTCCCCGCCGGCGCAATGCCTTTGTAAGCGCAGGTCACAAGACCCACACTTTCACTGGCGTCGAGCTCCGCCAGCACGCGGCTGAGATAATCCCGATCCACCCGCACATCCGCGTCGCTCATCACCAGAACCTCGGATTCCGGAGCGTGGCGAAGCATCCGCATCAGCTTTCCCACCTTACGGTTGACCGAGGGTTCCTCACCCACGGTTACCCTCACTTGGGCATCTGGATACAATCGTCGGATTTGCTTTACGGCTTCGAGGGCACCATCATCCTCCTTTGTGATGCCGAAGATGTACTCCTTTTCTTGGTAATCGAGCTCCATAAAGCTTCTGAGGTTGGAAGCCAATTCCTCAGTAAAGCCATGCAGAGGTTTGAGGAGCGTGGCACGGACGGAGCGTGCTGGGGCACGAGGAAGTTGTGCCGCGCGAAAGCTGAAGAGTGTTGTCGTGACAACGGCCAGGAGGTAGTAAACGATGGAACAGGAAACGCCGATGAAGAAAACATCGCGAAGGATACTCAACCGTATACCCCTCTTAGTCGAGACCTTTACCCGTAGTCGTTAGAACGACTTTCCCGTGTTTGACGCCGCGGAGGCTCAGGATGCGCTCCGCAATGTGGTTCACTTCAGAGCTTCGCCCCTTCATAATAACAACTTCCAGGCAATTGCTCGGGTCGAGGTGAACGTGCGTGGCGGCAAGTACCTTTGCGGCGGCATGATGCTGTGCCTCAATCAGACGAGCAGCAAGTCCGGGCCGGTGATGATCATAGACCATCGTTAGTGTTCCCACCACCGTCCGATCCTTCTCCACATCTTCTAAAACAGTATAGTCGCGGACCAAGTCGCGAATCGCCTCGGACCGGTTCCGATATCCCGCCCTCCGAATGACCCGGTCAAATCGCGCAAGCAACTCCTCTTCGAGCGAAATGCCTGTTCTTGCCAGCTTTGACACGGATTCTCCTTCCTCCAGTCTATAATCCTTTCGTTCCGAGAACCAAGCGCCGATTTAGTCAGGATGGCGAAAGGCAGCGTTCTGCCGCACATGAAATCTGCGGTCCTCACTTCATGAACCACCAAATTTTTTGAAAAAAATTCGCAAAACAAACTACTTGACAAAACCGCGGGGGGGGGGGGTAATCTCTTTGCGTTCGCTCACAGCTTCTGCCCAGGGTCCTCAGTTCATGGAGTGATTTCCCCACGGAGGGTGGGTATGGACAATTCAAGGCTCCGGCCAACCAGTTATTCCAAATCCCGGATCATTCCTTGCCTGATGCTCGCCTCATGTCTAGCGCTAAGTGAGATGGGTCTCGCCGCACAGGGCACACAGATCTCCCCAAAATCATTCGCAGGCAGCCACAGCGTTGTGGTGATCGGCGCAAACCGGCCGGCATTCGACAGCGTGCTCGAGGCGGACTTCCCGGGGGTAAGCCAGGTCCAATATTTCTCGGCCGTCAAGCCGCTGCTCGCCATCATCCACAACAACACGCAGCGGGTTTTGAAGGCTTTCGCCGTGATTTGGACTATCGTTAGTGCCGACGGCGCGAAGAGCACCGCAATCCTGACCGTCGTTTCGGAGCCAGGGGTCGACGAATGGCGTCTCCCTGGGGCTCGCACAGTGCTCGGTCGGGCTGGCACCGGGCTGGGCATCCAACTAATATCCCCTTTTTTTCACTGGGCGAGAGCCCGCATCGGCGCGGTGCTTCCGGCGCTCGGCACGACTTTTTCCGCTCTGTCCAGTCAGCAGGCGATCGTAGCCGGCGCCCAGAGTGCCGCGAGCGTAAGCGCAGGGCTTGACGGAGCGATATTCGGCGATGGCGTCTGCGTCGGCCCGGACACGTCAAAGCTCTTCGAGCGGTTCCAGGCAGCGCAGAGAGCTCGGATTGACGAGGCCAGATGGGTGGAGAGCCAGCTAAACAGCGGCGCTACGGACCAGCAATTGAGGCAGAGGCTGAGCAAGCAGATCTTCGCTGGGCGAAATTCGGCCGGGACGGGCGCTGCCAGCCTCTACGCCGAGGCCCGAGGGCGGGAGGCGGAGAGGTTCCTGGCAGTGCTGGACGGCGATGGGCACGCGGCGCTAATAGCAGCGTCCCGCGCACTGTCTCTCGCCGCACCGCTGACGCTAACCAGGGCGGGCACGCCGTGACCGGGCGCGAAGAGCCCCACTCGGAACGGGGTGCCTTCCGCAACACGCGGGAGATTCTATGAGTGCCAAACTACTTCGACGCATATTCCTCTTCACGATCGCGGGCGCGCTTTGTGCGGTTCTCGCTGCTGCCAGCGCCGTCTGCTCCTGCTGCCCGGTACCGGGCTCCGAATCCTCCGACCCTTACGCCGACGTGTCCAACTCCAGCGTAGTGGCGGAGTACTTCGAGCAGACTGTGGGGGATTATAGCTCAAATCCGGCCGGGCATCACGTGCGAGAGCGCGCCGGAAGCGAGGATGGGAGCAACTCCTGCTGGTTCTCCGGTAGCTACGCTCCGCAGTATCCGAAGCCCGGCAGCGCGGAGTGGCTCATTCAGAGCAACGAGGAGTGGGGTCCCGATGAGATTGGGCTACTTAACAAGGATGCAGAGCAGATCTGGGGAAAGTATGAGGACGGTGCCATCAAGCTCCCCTGCAGCGTGGTCACCTACCAGGAGATGGAAATTGAATGCACGTCCGGCCGCTGGCAGCCTTACGAGTATAACATCTACCAGAGTAGGACGATCGATAGCAGCAAAGCGCTGAAAGCATGTCGCGTCTCGACAAGCAATTGCGGCGGCGAGATCTCTATCTACTAGCCCCGCCAGGGCGAGACGCGGAGCCTTGGCGCGCAGTGGTGGATGCCGCCTGACGCGGCCCGAAAGGTACAGCCCATGCGCCTCAGTCTAGTGACGGTATTTGCGGCGGTGCTCCTTTGTGGCGTTGCCGGCGCCTCCCAGCAACAGCCACATTATGTTCCCCGTGCCACCCTTCGCCGCCGAGGAGGTTTGGTAACCGTCAACGCCGACAATCCAAGGCCGCTGTGGCAGGCGCTTTCCGCGGTCAGGGAAGAGTACGGCTGGTCGGTCGATTACGAGGATCCGCGCTGGGGAGGCGCTGACCTCCGCGACGTGAGCCCGCCCGCCTGGCACGCCGCCCATCCGGGGAAGAGTGGATCGATGGAACCGGCGGGCGGCGCTTTCCAGTGTACCTACACGGAGACGCCAGACATGTGGAACTCGCCGGAGTCGGAGTTGGACGTGTTGGAGAAGATCGTGTCGGACTACAACGCCAGCGGAAATCCAGGAAAATTCGTGGTCCGCGCACAGTCCGATGGAAGCTACGCGGTCATCGGGATTGAGGGCGGATCAGAAGGTTTGGCCGCCCCGGCGCCCCTCCTCGACACGTCTATCTCCCTGACGCCAGCGCGGCGCAGCGGGTTGAACACTCTCTCGCTCATCCTTGCCTCGCTCTCGGCGAAGTCGGGCGCTTCAGTGGGGATTGGGGAGATTCCGTTCAATCTGCTCTTCCAATCCACGATTACGGTCGGGGCCACGAACCTCCCGGCGCGGAGCCTTCTGATAGAGTTCTACCAGGCGCTGCGGGTGAAGATGGTCTGGGACCTGTGGTTCCTGCCCGACCTGCAAAGTTACGCCTTGAACCTACGCGAGGCGGCCCTCTCCATACCCGGCGCATTTGGTGGGAGGAGGCTTGTGCCGATTAGCCCTTGGCCCGGCCCATAAGGTCCCCCAGGTCATGGGACCAAGGAAGCAGGGCGAACCCCTCGCTGGGGACTCCAGATCGTGGGCGCGCGCCCTGACAGGAGGCTAGCGATGGCCAGAATACGGAAATGGCAAGAGGCGCTCGTGGTTGCCCTCGCAGCGATGTTTTTCTCCGTCTCCCGGGCGTGGCCACTGGGAATGAGAGAGGCCGCCAGCCCCGACCGTCCGACCTACACGCGCCTGGTAACGGGAATGGCCGGGAAAACCGCTTTTGGCATTGAGCTCGGAGCGCGAAGGCCTTATGTGCGGCTATTCCGCGCCGCGCTCGCCCCGATGGCAGTGCCGGTGGCCGCCGGAGCATTCGTCGCGATGGCCGGCGCGGCCCCAGATCCGTCCCCGGCTGGCTCGCCCAACTCTAGCTGCGCCTTGACGTGCAACGCTTCGACGGCGACCTGCTGCTCCCACGCGGACGGCGACCCGTGCTGTGATCATCACTGCACACGCAATTGCACCAGGGTCACCTGTACCAACATTTTCTCGGGCACGCGCCACTGCGTCACCTGTGGCCATGGCACCTGCACGTGTGAACCCTGATCAGCGGCCCTACGGGGAGTGGAGAACTGCTGTGCCAAACCATGACCTCGACTCCGTTTTGAAGTCTTGCTCTTACTATCCGACTCAGCTTGACCTGTGCCGCCGGGTAATCTGGTTTGCCGAGATTGATCGCGAGACGTATCGACGCGCCGGATTTCTCGTGCCGAGGCATGCGCGCATGAGCGAGGAGCGCTATGGGTTCAACCTTGACGACCTGCTTCTGCATCACCTGAGTCTTCCGATAGGCGGCGCTCCCTCCCACTACGTTTTGATTTCGGCATTCTGCTGCTCAACATTGCTGGCGCGGCTTTTGGACCGCGTGCCGGCTTGTCTCGTATTGAAGGAGCCCGGCATCCTGGGCCAGCTCGGAATGCTCCGCTACCGCCCGAAAGCTGTGGCGCCGATGCCCCCGACCGCCCCGCCTGCGGCTCCCCTCCTTGATAAGGAGGAGACCAAGGATCGGTACGATGCGGCGCCACAACCGCCTGCGGACTGGGAAGAGAATTGGCGGACATGGGCCACGCTCGGCGTCCGATTGCTCACGCGCACGTTTGAGCCGGGGCAGACGGTGATTGTAAAGGCCGCCGACGTGTGCAACACGATGGGCGATGTGATTTTGGCCAACGACCCGCGCTCGAAGGCCGTGCTCTTATCGGTGAGCCTCAGAACGTTCATTCTCTCCGTCCTGAAGCTGGACGGCCGGAAAAAGTGGACGCAAAGGCGGGCGAATTTTTGGCACAACACGCTGACGCTCTTTCCAACCTTGAAGGAAGTGAGCGTGCCGGAGCTCGACGACGCGCGGAAGGCCGCATACGTTTGGTTGGTTACGGCGGCTTTGTGGGATCGGTTCCGGAAACAGACGGACCCGGAGCGGCTGTTGATATTGGATGGCGAGGAAGTCTCCGAGAATCCGGGTCGCGCACTCAGGACGGTGGCTGCGTTCTTTGGACTTCTGCTAGAGGAGAGCCGCTTGGAGGAGATTCTGGCTGATCCGGTACTGAGCCATCACGCGAAGTCTCCAGGGCGCGCCTACGATGCTGCGGCGCGGCGCAGCGACATTGCCGACTCGGAGGCGCGCTTTGGCGCGGAGGCCGATCGCGCGACGGAGTGGGCGGCATCAATCCAGGAGGCGCTGGAATCAGATGGGGTGGACCTGAGTTCGATGGCAGGCGTGGAATGCGAGGAGCTTGCGTCATGAGAAAGCCTAAAAATTTGCCCTGAGCAGCCTACGCAGAGCCAACGAGACGCCGCATTGCATGTTGTAGGTTCTCGTTTCTTTGGCAAGCATTTTGCGGCCTGTCATTCCGATCCCGTGAAGCGGGAGAGGAATCCGGCTCTGTGCATCGGCCCGCGAAAGAGCACGGCGAGATTCCTCGTCGCTTCGCTCCTCGGAATGACACTGGGCCTGGTTGCGGCTGTGCCGCGCTGCGCGCGCGACGGAGTTCACGATGAAACGAAAAACTGATCCGGGAGGTTGGCGAGCGCTGGCCCTCACCGGGCTTGCATTAGCCGTTGCGGCGGTAGGGCTGTGCGCACAACCGCAAGCTGGCTCGCAGCCGCAGTCAACGGACAAACAGTGCACGAGCAGCCACGGGGCCGCGAATACCCGCACGGAGTCGACGGCCCCTAGCGCGCCCATGACCAGGGCGCAGGGCGAGGAAATCCTGAGGCAACTTCACGCTATCCGGCTGTTGCTTGAAAACGGTGGCGGGCGGCAATTTGCCGGATGGCGGCGGGTTAGCCCTCACGCGGTCAAACTGCATATCGACCCAGCCTGGTATGCCCTTGGCCAGGAAGGCGCGCCGGTCACGATGATCGAGTTTGCGGATTTACAGTGCCCTTTCTGCCGACGATTTCAGGACACCACATTTGCCGAGATCAAGAAGGATTATATTGATACCGGAAAGCTCCGCTTCATCGCCCGTGACCTGCCACTTCCGATGCATCCCTACGCTCTGGGAGCGGCGCAGGCAGAGCGCTGCGCGGGCGATCAGGGGAAGTTCTGGCAGTTTCGCGACGCTGTCCTCACCGATCAGGAGCCTCCGACTCAAGGCGTCTTGTTGAAGCATGCCACGGAGCTCAGGCTCGACCTGAAGGAATACCAGACCTGCCTGAACGAAGGCAGGCACGAGCAGCAGATTCAGGCCGGCCGGCGTGATGCCACGGCCCTCGGGCTGCATGGGACGCCGGCGTTTGTGATAGGTCGCGTCGACCACGGGGTACTCGTGGGCGTTGCTATGCAAGGCGCGCGGCCTTTCCAGTTTTTCCAGCAGATTATCGACAGCGCGCTCAGAGGGACTCCTGCCGGCCTGGGCAGAACGCAACCTGCCGCAGTCGAAGCAAGCGCCCCATGAGAACAGCGGCCTTGGGCAGGAACCGCGTCCTGAAAGGCGATTTTTTCGACCGGGCCGACACGTTATGGGAACAACTTGCCGGCGCGCTGGCGGCGGCGAGCGAAAATGGTGCCGGACTCCTCAGACACGCCGGCCCAGGCGAGGGGTGCACTTTCCTTTTAGCGACAGCGGATCAAGTGTTCACGCATGATCTGACCCTTGGATTCTTGAATCATCTGCGTCGCTGGGCGAAGGAGAAACTTGATGCGCGGCACGCGTCGACGCCGCAGGTTCACTTCT
>JBOGJS010000301.1:0-5724 GCA_050745365.1 Terriglobia bacterium | reverse complement strand
CCGATGCTCCAAACTGCAAACGCAAACATATCTTCGGATGTAACCGAGCGGCAGGCGGTGGAATTGCCCTTAAACTTGCGCAGCGTATTCACGCTGGTTGACCTAAACTCAAGCGTGAACAACAGCGCCGAAACCCAGGCGTTGGTTGGCGGGGGCGGGGGAAATGGAAACACGCCGGATCAAAACCTCTTCTTTAACTTCGGGGGAGCCCGGTTCGGGACAACAGCGTTCCTCCTGGACGGCCATTGGGATTCGACCTCAGATTGGTCCTACATCCTCTACGCTCCGAACCCCGACGAAACCCAGGAATTTAAGGTCCAGAGCAACTCTTTCACGGCGCAGTATGGCTGGAGTATGGGCAACGTCGTAAATGCGATCACCAAGTCAGGAACGAGGTCGTTTCATGGGGACGCTTACGAGTTCCTGCGGAATAGTGCCTTTGATTCCAACTTTTTCTTCAGCAATCTCCACGGTTTGCCGAAGACTGCATTTCGAAGGAACCAGTTCGGCGTCACTGCCGGGGGACCGCTGTACATTCCTGGGGTGTACAAGCAACGAGACAAGACATTTTTTTTCGTGGCCTATGAAGGCTTGCGGCAAGAGACACCAGGCACGGTCATCACCACGCTTCCGACCACCGCGATGCGCGGCGGTGATTTTTCTGCGCTCTTAGGGTCGCAAATTGGTACCGACTGCCTCGGTCGTCCCGTACTCGCTGGCCAGATCTACAATCCCTTCACCACTCGCCAGGTTACGTGTAACAACGGCCAAACGGCCTTCATCCGCGACCCGATTGCGGGAAATATCATCCCATCTTCGATGTTCAACAGCGTGGCTAAGAACATGCTGCCGTACTTTCCTAGCCCGACTTCGAATTCTCTTAGCAATAATTACGTCGCGTCCGAGACCAATCCTGCTACGACAAATGAGTACTCGTTCCGCGTGGATCACAACATTAGCGACAAATCGCGGTTCTTCCTTCGGTGGTCTGAAAAAAGGCCGGAATCGACTGCTACCAACATTGGTTTATACCCAGCGAGTGATCCGGCCGGGCCTGGAGCATACACCTCCGAGCGCCGATATGACACCGGATTCAACTACAATCACGTCTTTAGCCCGACCTTTGTCATGGGCGCGAATGTGGGTTGGAACCAAAATCCGGAGTCAACAATTTCCCTTCAAGACGGCGGATTCAAACCGAGCGCCTTGGGGCTGCCGGCCTTTATGGATACCGTTGCGGGGGCGTCGTTCTTCCCTGAGATCACTATCAGTAATATGAGCGGTTTAGGCTCCGGCAACCAAATAGGCACCAAGCCGCGAGGTGATTGGAGCTATAGCGCAGATTTCACCAAAATCCAAGGCGTCCACACCCTCGAATTCGGCTTTATGGGCATAGCGCTGTCGTATAACGAAAACCTTGTGTACCCGCCTTCGTTCTCCTTCCCGCTCACTATGACGGCGGGGCCGGATCCAACCGCTCCCACGTCAAACACCGGATTTGGATTTGCTTCCTTCTTGCTCGGAACCGGTAGTAGCGGGTCATTCCCGATCACGGCTGAGCCCGCCATGATGGAACACCGCTACGGATGGTACGTGCAAGATGATTGGAAAGCCACGCGCAAACTCACCCTGAACCTCGGATTTCGGTACGACATGCAGACGCCTCCCACTGAGCGTTTTAACCGTCTCGTTCGGTTTCTTTATAGCGCCCCTAATCCCATCACTCCGTACGTCGGATTCCAAGTACCGGGAGAGTTGCAATACACAACCCCGGGTGACCGTGGGGTGTACAACACCCAATACACCGATTTCGCGCCGCGAATCAGCCTCACTTATCTCCTCCACAAGCGCCTCCTGTTACGCACCGGCTTTGGCACGTTTTACACTCCCGCAATTGAGATGAGTGATTACCAGGGGCTTGATTTATATGGCTTTACGGAAGATACGCCGTACGTCGGGACGGTCAATGGCATCACCCCTCTCAATCTCCTCAGCAACCCTTTTCCGAGCGGACCCCTCCTGCCGACGGGGAACTCTCTCGGCGGCCTCACCAACGTCGGCCAGTCAACGGATGCCGTCGAACCCTATCGCCCGAGTCCTTATGTGGAACAGTGGACTTTTGGCCTCCAGTATCAGCTTGGCCTCAACACCAGTTTCGACGCCACCTACATTGGTAATCACGGATTGAAGCTTACACTTTACAACAATGGCGTCGATACGTTGCCAAGCCAAGATCTCTCGATGGGCAGCGCCCTCTTTGACCAGGTTTCGAACCCGTTTTACCGTCACATTACCGCCAGTGGCTGCGGGCTCAACCAACCCACGGTAACTCAAAGCCAACTGTTGCTGCCATTCCCGGAGTTCTGCGGGGTGACCGAAGTCCAGAATCCAGCAGGTTCCTCGAGCTACAACGCCCTTGAAATTACGTTGATGCACCGCTGGAGCCATTCGTTGCAGTTCATCGCATCCTTTACCGCATCGAAGTACCTCGACAATTCCGCAGGCTATGAGGCGTGGGCTGAGAGGGGAGCCGGAAACATCGAGAACTACTACAATCTTGCCAACGAGTATTCGCTCGACGGGGATGACATCCCGAAGAGCCTCGTCCTGAGTCACATCTACCAACTCCCAGTAGGGAAGGGCAAACGCTTTGGCTCTAACTTCAGTGCTCCCGTCAACGCGGTGCTCGGAGGTTGGGAAGTTTCCGGAATCGAAACTTTCAAGGACGGCTTCCCGCTCTCCATCAGCACGGATGATAACAACGCAAACTCTGGCGGTGGTCAGAGACCTAATCTGGTTGGCAACCCGCACATTGCCAACCCAACGATCTACCAATGGTTTAATACCGCGGCCTTTGCCGAACCCCCGGCCTTCACTTATGGCAACGTGGGACGGTATATGCCGAACTTGCGCGCACCCGGCCTCAATAATTTCGATCTTGCAATTGAGAAAAATTGGCATCCAAACGAACGTTTCAGGCTCCAGTTCCGCGCTGAAATGTACAACGCTTTCAACCATCCGCAGTTCTACGAACCCAACACTACACTCGGGAGTCCGACGTTCGGCCAGATTACGGCCACGCTGCCGCCTCGGGACATTCAGTTTGGTCTAAAGGCCTACTGGTGAAGTATTCAGGACAGTGGCTCGTCATGAGCGCGGAGAAGAAAAGGGCTCTTGCCTTCGGAGCTACCCCAGCAAGGTGTCGATTCTGTCCACTGATATGGTTCCTTGCGATAGCGTGCAGTCTGGCTCTCGCGGTATCTGTTCTGGCAAACACGATCCCGGCAGCAAGCGTCGGACAGCTTTCAGCTCAAGCACAGCAAGCGCTAAGCCGCAACGACTATGCGACGGCGGTGACATGCTATCAGAAAATTCTAAAGCGCCATCCGAATCTAGCCAAGGTCCGCGTCAATCTCGGACTGACTTACAACCTGATGGTGCGTTATGCAGAAGCGGTACACGAATTTGAGTCAGTCCTTTCACAGAACCCGACGCTCTTTACCGCTAACCTTTTCCTCGGTCTAGACCTCCTACATCTCCACAACCCTGACAAGGCCTTGTTCTATCTGCAGCGGGCCACGAGCCTGCGCCCCCACAGTGCTGAGGCCGCAGCGGCATTGGCCAAGGACTACCAGCAGATGCAGCGCCCGGCAAAAGCCGCCGCCTGGTTCGGTCGCGCTGTCGAAGCCACTCCCCAGAATGCTGACACGTGGTACGGAATGGGAATCGCGTATCTCGATCTTGAAGAAGAGGCCACTGAAAAGCTAGGCAACAGAGGGACAAAGTCAGCCTACTTCCAAACCCTCATGGCCGATTCGGAGGCGAAACGGGGCTGGCTTGGCGCAGCGATCCGCACATACCAGGGGCTGCTGAGCTCTGGTTCCCCTGGACTCTATCTCCGCTCTCGAATGGGATTCGTCTACCTGCAGCGTAACGATCTTAGCCAGGCGGAACAGCAGTTTCAAGCTGAATTAGCGCGGCATCCCGGCTGCCTCTCCGCCCAACTCGGCGAAGCGGGGCTTGATCTCGATCGTGGAAACCCTTCACAAGCACTTCAGAAGATCGCACACATTGCGGCCACTGATCCGGGTTTCTTTCAAGCAAATATTCCTCGTCTGTGGTTAGGCTGGAATCCTGAACGGGTGAGTGCATTCGAAACCTCACTTGAGCATCTTCAGGTCAGGCGAGGACAACGCCAGACCATAAGCAGCCTCGTCGCTGCGATGGAACGATGGAAAAAGGAGCCCTTGAACGTTTTCGTGACTTTTCCAGGAGTTCGGAGGGCCGTTACGTCAGGGCAAGTCCCGTCTTCGAGAGGCGCTGCGGAGAATCTGTACGCACAAGGTCACTACACCGTCTGCGCGCAAGCTGTGCTTTCGCAATCTGGAGGCCTTCGAACCAACGATCTAATGCTCTTGAGCCGGTGTTCTTATTATGCCGGCGAATTTCAGCTTACCTTGCAGGCGAGCGAGCGGATGCTCGCTCTCTACCCCAGAAGCCAAGCCGCGCTTTTCTGGGAGGCTAAAGCAAGCGAGGTCCTGGCGGTTGCTTCGCTGGCCCATGTCGGCCTGTTGCAACCTGATTCCGCCCGCACCCACTTTCTCCTCGGGAAGGCATACGAATGGCAGGGCAATTTTAAAGAAGCCAGAGATGAATATCGAAAGTCTGTCCACGTCGACCCTCAGAATCCCGCCGGTTATCTGGCGCTTGCGGCGCTGGACGTAAATAATATGGAGTTTCGCCAAGCTCTTCCTGAGCTTCAGATTGTTCTGGCGCGTAATCCAGATGATCCTGCAGCTAACTTTTTGATGTCTGAGATTCTAATTTATCAGCATCAGTACGAGAAGAGTCTGCGTTGCCTTAAGGCTGCCCTGCGCGGCCCAGCATCGAGCTTGGGGAGGGTGCATGCGCTGATCGGAAAGGTTTACGCCGCCGAGGGCCATACAAGAGATGCAATCGTCGAATTAAACCAGGGGCTTGCGGCCGACGACGACGGCAGCCTTCATTATCAGCTTTTTCTTCTATATCGAAAGCTCGGTCAGACGGCCGCCGCGGCCGCCGCGCTGCGGGATTCTGAAGCTATCCGTAAGGAGCGGGCCGCTAAACTTCACAACTTGATTACAAGCACGCCGTAAACGGGCTGAATTCCCGCAAAAGCTCAAGACCTTCACCTTCTGCTATAATGAGCGGTTGGAGGCAGCTTGTCTCAAGGAAAGCGTGTGCGGTCCACCACGATCCTCAGCGTTCGCCGCGATGGACATCTCGCCATGGGCGGCGATGGCCAAGTCACCATGGGCGAAAGCGTGGTGAAGCAGAGCGCCCGCAAGATCCGCCGTCTTTACAACGACAAAGTGATCGCCGGTTTTGCCGGCAGTACTGCCGACGCCTTGTCTCTATTTGGCCGCTTTGAACAAAAGCTCGAGGAATTTCATGGAAATCTGAGCCGCTCGGTCGTGGAGCTCGCCAAAGACTGGCGCACCGACCGGGCCTTGCGTCACCTCGAGGCGCTGCTTTTGGTAGCAGATGGGAAAAACACGTATCTCGTCAGTGGGAACGGGGATGTTATTGAGCCTGATGACGGCATCGTCGCGATCGGATCGGGAGGATCTTATGCCCTGGCGGCGGCTCGCGCTCTGGCTAAGCACACCTCGATGAAGCCCAAAGAGATCGTCGAAGAAGCCATGCGAATTGCCGGCGAAATTTGCATTTATACGAACCAAAATT
>JBOGJS010000300.1:0-8378 GCA_050745365.1 Terriglobia bacterium | reverse complement strand
GGGAAGCCTTGCCTTCGCGGGGGCCCAGTGGGGTTCGGCGAGCTTTGGAGCGCGCTACCCGGAGAAACTGTGGGATGGCGGCTTCGCTCCGAGGCTCGGTCTAGCTTATGCCGTGAGTCCCAAAACCGTCGTTCGGGCCGGCTATGGAATATTTTATCAGGAACAATACTACCCCGGCTGGAACGCAGGGTCGTCACTGGACGGCTTCAATGCAACTCCAAGCTTTTCCAGCGGACTGGGAGGCATGCAAGCCGCATTCCTGCTGAGCCAGGGTTTTCCCCAGAATTTCAGCCACCCTCCTTTTATCAGCCCCAGCGCCGATAACGGGCAAGGCGCCACCATGTACCGGCCGTTCGATGCCAACCGGCTTCCCTATTCTCAGCAATGGAATCTGACCATAGGGCATCAGTTCACCAGCAATTTCTATATCAACGCAAGCTACGTGGGCACGAAAGGGAGTCGGCTGCTATCCAATGTTGCTCCCCTGAACGCGATTAACCCGAGTCTGCTCTCCATGGGCCCCGAGCTTTTCGATCAGTTTCAGTCGGGCCAATCTACGCTGGATGGTGTGGCTGCGCCCTATGCCGCCTGGGCTGCCCAGTCCACCTGTGCTCCCACCGTCGCCCAGGCGCTGCTTCCGTATCCACAATACTGCAGCGCTCTGGCTGGGGAAGATGAGAATGCCGGCAGTTCCATTTACCACTCTTTCCAGTTGAAAGTGGAGAAGAGATACTCGCACGGTTTCTGGCTGCTCGGCTCATATACCGACGCCAAGCTGTTGAGCACCACGGATGATATCCAAGTGAACTCCGTAGGCGGAGCACAGGGAGGAGTCATTTCGCCGTTTCAGCGAAGCCGCAACAAGAGTCTTTCCTCCGATGATGTGCCCCAGACGCTGTCGGTGGCGGCGATTTATGCGTTGCCCTTTGGACGCGGGCAGAGATTTCTGAATACCGGAGGGGTGCTCGGCAGGCTCGTAGGCGGATGGGGAATCAGCTCGATATTCCACGTGAATTCAGGGGTTCCTTTTTATTTCCGATCGAGCACTTGTAATGTGCCTTCCCAGTTCGACGCTGCCTGTCTTCCCAGCATTCTTCCCGGAGCGAATCCGTTTGCGCAGAGCAAGGGAAGCTTTGACCCGAGCGCGCCGCTGCTCAACGCCGCCGCATTTCAGAATCCAAATTCGTTTAACTTTTATCTGGGAGACGGTCCCCGCATCTCCAACCTCCGAGGATTTGGATATCACGACATGGACTTCGCGTTGAGCAAAGATTCCAGGATTACCGAACGGCTCACGCTCGAGTTCCGTGGTGAGTTTTTTAATGTGTGGAACTGGCATTCCTACGTTTGCCAGCAATTTTGTCAGGGGGCGCTGGCCTTCACGAATGACGTTTCCAGCCCCAGCTTCGGTATGTGGAACGGCTCGGTGAGTACGCCGAGAAATGTTCAATTGAGCATGTATTTTAAGTTCTGAGCTCTGGGCCGGTCGCAAAATCAGGCCGTGATTGAACGGGGACCAGCGTTCGTTGATGGCCCTCGTCAGGTGGGTTCTGCTGGGTTTTGCGGCAGACGAACCTTACGAGAAATTAGCCGTCCAATCCCGCCGGCGAATCTCAAATCTGCAGATCGAAAACTTCCCAGCGATTTGTACAAAGATGTCATAGCCCCTACTCTGGAGGCAGTCCCTATGCGCGTTTTGATGGTTGTAGCCTTGAATTTCTGCATTGCGTTGCTTGCACAGGCTCAATTATCGCCGGTGGTGATTGACGGGAAATTGAATGATGCCCTATGGCAACACGTGACCGCGGTGAGTCTTGTGCCGGCGGGAAAGGGAGTACCAGCTTCCATGGGGGGCAAGGTCCAGGCCGTGACCGCGGGAGGTTATCTCTACCTCAGCGCGCGATTACCGGAACCTGGCGGGAGGGTGACGGCGCGCTCGATCGGGGTAGATCCGGTAGGGGAAGGCGGTGGCGAAGCCCGGCACATGAAGCAGCCGCGTCGTATCACGTACGGCGCTGCCGACGGCGAAGATTTTGTCCGTTTTATTCTCCGTATCTACAACGAAAACGACTGGATGTTGCAGGTCGGGCCCTCGGGGGCCTATACGATTCGATGGCGATGGACAGGCGAGCATGAATGGTACACGAGCGATCCTGAAAAATGCTCTGGATTTCTGGTTGCTTCGAAGCTTGGGAAAGAGGGGTGGAGTGTCGAGGCTGCCATTCCTCTAGTTGAACTCGGTTCGCCTCGTCCGGGTTATATCCAGCTTGCCGTTGAGCGGAACCGCGCCAGGCGGCCTGGCATGCCGGAAGAGTGGTGGTTCTGGCCAAGCCAGCAGCCCACTGCGGGAGTAACGACAGTTCCGACAGTTGGCGGCACCACGCCAGCCCCCATCTATAAACCGGCACCGCTTGGCAATAGCCAGCCAACGATCCCCGTGGGTTATCGCCAGACTCTCCCTTCACTTCGCGAGGATTGGACGAGTGTCGGATGGCGGAATGTCCCCGTGTGGACACTGCGACGCAATGAGCCCGCGGCGCGTCTCCCGGTGTTCCCCACAGAGGTAAAGCTTGTCCAGAACGGTCATACGCTGGCCGTTCTGGCAAGATGCATTGAGAACGAGGGCGTAATTGCACGTGCCAAAGAACGCGACGGCGCAGTTACCGGTGACGACAGCTTTCAGGTCTACTTGGCGACCTCCGGTTCACATTACGTCCAATATGCCATCAACCCACGCGGGACCCTGCTCGACGCCGCTGGACATCAGGGAAGTCCCCGGCTTTCCGAGCCTCACTCGGAGTGGAACAGCCCGGTCCGAGGAGCGGCATGGAGAGAGCCCGGTGCCTGGGTCGCGCGGGTTGATATCCCTCTCGGTCCGGTCAGCAAGATCCTAGGCGAGGTGGAGATTCCGAAGATGTGGCGCGTCCTGTTGATGCGTTACCGGCCGGGCCGCAATGGAGAGCCATCACAGACCAGTGTTCTTCCCATTACGGAGAGTCGCACCCCCCTCTGCCCCGCCCGCTACCGTCGTATGGAACTCGTCAGTACGGCTCCGGCGCAGCTTCCTCATCTCCCGGCGCCAGAACGTTCCGGAAGCCTGGCTTTCTTACCCAGCCGGATATTCTCTTCCGCGCAGCGGAAGCAGATGAATCTTTCGGGAATGCTTGAAAGCTATTTCCGGGGTGTCACACTGAAAGACTTGGAGGCGGAGAAACAGGCATGGGATCAGGTGAAAACGCTTGACGACTGGAAGCGTTTTCGGGATCGCCGCTTAGCAGCGCTTCGGGTGGGGCTCGGCAAGTTCCCGGCCCGTTGTCCCTTGGAGATGCGCGTCACCCAGGAGTTCCATGGAAACGGCTACCGGAGGGAGAATCTGGTCTACCAGAGCCAACCGGGATTATGGGTGACAGCGAACCTCTATTTACCCGAGCAGCATCGCGACATGATGCCCGGCATAATTATCGTCCACAGCAAGCACGCTTCGAAGACTCAGTTCGAGCTGCAGGATATGGGAATCATCTGGGCGCGTGCGGGCTGTGCGGTCCTGGTACCGGATCGGTTAGGGTTCGGCGAGCGTATCCAGACCTACCCCTGGGACAGGGCTGCTATTAATTCGCTCTATATCCTCGGTACGCAATTGCAATTAACAGGGGAAAACCTGACGAAGTGGGAAGTGTGGGATGTCATGCGTTCGGTTGACCTCCTGCTGGCACGGAAGGACATCAACCAAAAACAGATCATCCTGCTGGGCGCTGTCGCCGGCGGAGGCGATATTGCTGGGGTGGCAGCAGCTTTGGATCCAAGAATTGCAGCAGTGGCTCCATTCAATTTCGGCGAGGCTGAGCCTGAGCAACTGAGGTCCATGCCCGATAGGAACCAATGGCCTCTCGACCTGGCCGATCCCGGCTGGGGTGATCTGGTGTCAACAGGCGCGATACCGCGAGCTACGGTTGATGAATTTCTGCCCTGGTTCATATGCGCCTCGGTTGCGCCTCGGCGCTTCATTTATTCCTTCGAATTGGGGTGGCATGTGCAGGACGAACCGGCCTGGGCGCGCTATCGCAAAGTTTATGGTTTTTATGATGCACCGGGCAACCTGGCGGACGCACATGGTTTCGGTCCATACCCCGGGCCGGGCGAGGCGTGGAATATCGGTCCCGCCCAGCGCCGGTCGCTATACCCAACGCTGCAGCGCTGGTTCGGCATTCCCGTGCCCTTCACCCTAGACAAGAGTTCGCCACTTGAGAACCTGGCGCCGACTCTGGATGTGGACCGGCAACCTGTGTCAGACCTCACCGTGCTGACACCGGACGCTTCCTTACAGCTCAGTAGGAAGATGCTGCATGAAATTGCGTACAAAGAAGGCCAGGATGAAGTTACTGCCGCGAGAGCGAAGCTTGGTGGCATGCCATCAGAAGATAGGCTGAAATGGCTTCAGGCACATTGGGCGGAGAAGTTGGGCAATATCGACCCGAGTCCTCACCCTACGGCGACGATCGAATGGAGCAAGGAAATGCCGAATGCCTACGTTGAGGCGATCTCGCTTGAAGTCGAACCGAGAGTGGTTGTTCCTATGCTTCTGCTGCGACCGCGCCCGCAGCGCTCGGGCCGGTCGCCTGTAGTTGTGGCCATTTCAGAAGGCGGGAAGGACCTTTTCCTGGTGAAGCGCGAGGCAGAAATCGAGGAACTACTAAAAGGTAACGTGGCAGTGTGCCTGCCTGATGTGAGGGGCACCGGAGAAACATCACCAAATCCTACTCACGATCCTAACGGTGACGCAATCAGGGAGCACAACGCCGGGATAGCGTTGATGCTAGGTGACACCATACTGGGCGAGAGAGTCAAGGATCTGCGAACCGTTTTGACCTACCTGGAAAGTCGCCAACGAGTTGACGGGCAAAGGATCGGGTTGTGGGGAGATTCTTTTGTACCCGCAAATACCTCACACTTGCTCATCAACGAGCTTCCGCAGTGGCGAATTGGTCCGCAGATTGAACAGCGGGCAGAACCCTTGGGAGGGCTGTTGGCTCTGCTGGGAGGTCTTTACGAAGGTAGCGTGCGTGCCGTTGCCGTACACAGTGGGCTGGCCAGCTACCTATCCATTCTCGACGATAACTTCGCTTACACACCCGCGGACGTCGTCATTCCAGGAATCCTGAAGGTAGGCGATATCGCGGATGTCGCTGCCGCTTTGACACCCCGCCCTTTGTTATTCAAAGGCCTTGTGGATAGTCAGGACCAACTGGTTTCAGACCCGGGCCTCAGACGTCAACTCGAGCCTGTTTACGAAGCCTATAGAGGCACCTCGGCAGGTACGCTTTCCATTCAGTCCGGTGAAGGAACCTCGGGAATCGCTGACTGGTTCCTCAAACATCTGCGCTAAGAGACGATCGCAAGTCGATCGGAGGCAGGTAGTCTCTATCGCTGCCTGCCATCTTCATGCCGATAATTCGCCCTCCCGGAGATTTTTGCCCCGATTATGCTGCTGCTTAGACATGTGGCGCACGTCCATACTCCTACACTCCTCCTGCACGGTGAAAATGACGCGGACGTGCCTATCGCGGAATCGGAGCAGTTTTTCATCGCACTTAAGGACGTAGGGGTGGAAACCGTGTTCGTCCGCTATCCGCGTGAGGGCCACGGATTGAGCGAGACCCGTCACCTCGCCGACTCTATTGACCGTAGCATCGAGTGGTATCAGAAACACTTCCCGAGTGCTGGCGAGGAAGGTGTGACCAACATACAACCATAAACAACATAGAGCCAGACGCGAACCGCAGCGGGTTGGCTTGATGAGGAGGGCCATTCGGGAGAAGGTCGCCCTTTTGATTTAGGCGGCGCACTCATTCAGGAAGCGCATCCCGGAAATTTCTCCCTTATCGCCCTCGTGGAAAACGCTCAAACTCCACTTTCAGTCAGAGGGCCACTGGAATAGAATACCTGTTACGGATTTGAGGAACGGAGTGAGCACATGGCTAATCGTCGAGACTTTCTGGCTTCAGTCGCGGGGGCAGCGGCGTTGCCGCTGAGTTCAGCGCGCGTTCGGGCCGAAGCGCGGGCAGCGCCCGCAAAGCCGCTTGAGGGCGCCCCCGCAGGGGCGGCCGCGCTTGCCATTAATGGCGGAAGGCCGGTACGCGAAAAACCATTGCACGGCGTCGATTGTGGCTATGGGACCGAGTACTACGATGGGCAGGAGACAGACCGCGTAGACGCGGTAGTGGCTTCTCACAACCCGTTCCGGTGGTACGGTCCCGGGCCCAACCCGCCTATGCAATGCGCCAACTTCGAGAAGGCGTTCGCGCGACGGATGCAGCGCCGCTACGCGCTGGGCGTCAGCTCCGGGACAGCGGCTCTTCAGGTGGCGATGGCGGCGCTGGGTGTTGGCCCCGGAGACGAAGTGATCCTGCCGGCGTGGACCTGGTATTCCGACTATGACTGCGTGGTGCTGGCG
This sequence comes from Terriglobia bacterium, assembly GCA_050745365.1. GTDB lineage: Bacteria > Acidobacteriota > Terriglobia > UBA7540 > UBA7540 > RH2-MAG17b. The sequence continues at coordinate 1,927 of JBOGJS010000300.1, read as the reverse complement.
GGAGCGCTCCCCGTTTTCGCCGAGGTTGACTGGTCCATGAACATCGATCCGAACGACATCGAGCACCGGATCACGCCCTCGACGAAGGTGATCATTCCATCTCACCTGGAGGGTGTGCCCGCGGATATGGACCCTATTATGGCAATCGCGCGCAAGCATGGGCTGAAGGTGCTGGAAGACTGCGCGCAGAGCTTGGGGGCTAGTTACAAGGGTCGGCCCATTGGCTCTATTGGCGACATCGCCATCTACAGTTTCCAGCTTTGCAAGACGATCACCTCGGGCGAGGGCGGAGCCGTAGTGACCGATGATCCGATTCTGTTTGAGCGCGCCGCCCGCTTTCATGATTTGGGGCCGCTGCGGCCGGCTCTCAAAGAGGAGCTTGGCGGCGAGGCGCGCGTTGCTCCGTTTGCGGGCACTAACTTTCGGATGAGCGAATTCACAGGCGGAGTTCTCAACGCCCAATTATCCAAGCTCGACATGATTGTCGCCGCTCTGCGCGAGAACGCGAACCGCGTCTACGCGCGGCTCGGCAATCTGCCCGACCCGCGCTATCTGTCATCACCCGACCCTGACGGCAGCCTGAAGGAAAAGATTTATCTTCGATTTCCCAACAGGCATCTCCGGGACCAATACATTCGGGCTATGCGTGCGGAAAATATTCCGGCGGGACGGCCCACCGAATCCGTCATTCTGCCGCTCACTCCGCAGGTTAGGAACAAAGCCACCGTACACCCCAACTGGCCTTCGTTCACGAGCCCGCGCGGGCGAGCGATGCAGTACGGGCCCGAAACCTGCCCGCGGACGATCGAAGCCATCAATTGTTATGCCAACGTGCTGATCGATCCCAGGTTCGACGAAGAAGACGCGCGGGACATTGCCGAAGCGATTAGCAAAGTCTATCCGGTTATAATGAACGCCTGACCAGGAGGAGAGATGTCACAACCTCGCTATGACGTAATTGTTGTGGGTTCCGGCGCCGCCGGAGGCATCGCGGCTTACATGCTGGCCACGAGCGGTCTGAACGTTTTGTGCCTGGAAGCAGGACGGATGCTGGACCCGGCGGTGGATTTCTACACTCACAAGTTCCCGTATGAATGGGATCATTTTCGCGGGCAAGGCCAGCCGGGCCAGTACGGCGAGCTTCCGCAGGGGATGGAGTGGAAAATAAAGCAATGGACCGACCACCTCTACACCATCCCGGATGAGGATCCGTACGCGCTGGCGCCGGGCGCGAAGTTTACTTGGACACGATTGCGCGCCGTCGGCGGGCGCACCAATCTCTGGGGTCGCGGTTGTGATCGCTTTGGGCCGTTGGACTTCAAAGCCAAGAGCTTGCAGGACGGCTGGGGCGAAGACTGGCCCGTCAGCTACGATGATGTGGCTCCCTACTACGACAAAGTAGAACAACTGATTGGCGTCTCCGGAGGATCGAATGGCGGGGTTTATAACTCGCCGCAAGGCCGCCACTTGCTCCCGCCTTTCAACGCGCGCTGTGGCGAATGGCTGATCAAAAAAGGCGCGGAAAAACTCGGAATCAAAACACAGCAGAAAGCCATTGCGGTGTTGAGCGAAGCTTACGATGGCCGGCCACCCTGCCACTACTGTGGCGCCTGCAACTGGGGTTGCGATGTGCGAGCGCGTTTCAGCAGCTTGGACGTCATCGTTCCCAAGCTGCAGGGGCGCAAGAACTTCACGCTGCGCACCAATACCGTGGTTCACACCGTCCTCATGGATGGGGCAACGGGCAAGGCGCGCGGCGTCACTTACATCGACACGCAAAATCGGCAGGAATACGAAGCCTACGGCAAAGTCATCGTATTGGCCGCCTCTCTGGTCGAATCGATCCGCATCCTATTCAACTCCAGAAATCGAGATTTCCCCGCCGGCCTCGCGAACTCCAGCGGCACGCTCGGGCATTACCTGATGG
>JBOGJS010000299.1:0-34541 GCA_050745365.1 Terriglobia bacterium | reverse complement strand
GGATCGACGTAATACCACTCAGGGTCCATCCGCCGAGCAGCTCATTCTTCCAGTGATTGCTGAACTTAAACGGAGGTGACCATAGATAGGAAGCCACAAATGCGTCACGCCGATCCCAGTCCGATCGTCCGCGCATGCTTCGAAGGTTGAAGGGATTAGGATCGGTTCCTCCCGCCTCGCAGTTATAGGAGCACATGTCAAGCGCCTTAGCCAAAGTGTACGAGGCATTTACAGAAAGGCCGTGGCTAAGCCGCCGGATCATTTGCACCTGGAGACTGTGATACCAGCTTCGGAAATCGTTCCCCAGTACCCAACTATCCGCCTCGATGATGCCCGGCTCATAAAGCGCACGATTGTTGTAGTTCTCCAAGTTGGAAACCGTGGTTTCAACGCCGGTAGCGGGATTATAAGTTGTTCCGGGAATAAACCGGCCCGGGTTGAAATCCAGGAGATTGTTCAGCTTGATGCCCAAGTTTCCAACGTAGGTCGCCTCAAGCATGGTGTTGCGGGTAAGTTGATGCTGGATGTCCAGGTTCCAGGCCTGGACGTAAGGAGTCTGCAAGGAGCTCGCCACATAAAAACCCAGCGTCGGCAACGGGAAGAGCGGGCAGTTGACGCCAGGAGGGGTAGGGATCTTGACGCACCCAAATTTCCCGCTTGGCACCACAGGAGGCGGCGTCTGGCCTACGGAGCCGAAGGGATCGCTGAAGAGGCCGTTGGATACAGTAGTATTTCCAGTGAAGGGGGCGTTTTGCTGCGCCAGAGTATCGCCATTGAGCGCATTAAAGAAGACGCCATAGCTGCCGCGCACGCTCGTTTTCCCATTGCCGAAAACATCCCAGGCAAAGCCGAAGCGCGGAGCCAAGTTGTTCAGGTCCGCCGGGGCAAGGGTGGACGGGACGCCGCGGTCACCCGGAAATAAGATGCCCGGAGGAGCGTCGGGTATGACCGTCGATTGCGCTCCCAATCGGAACGTGTTCACCTCATTATTTTTGGCGTGCCAAAACAGGTTAGGGCTCCAACGGAGCCCGTAAGTTAAAGTCAGGCGGGGCGTTGCCTTGAATTCGTCCTGAAAGAACGCGCTCGGTTCTACGGTGAGATCGTCATTTTGCGCTACCCCAAATTCCACTCTCATCGTCGTATAGGCGCCCAGCATGAAGTCGGAAAAGGGATTGCCCGAGCGTGATCCACTGAAGGTAAACGAAGGTGGAGGGAGGAATCTTTGCAACAGATGTATCGGTAGAACCTCACCTCCAAATTTCAAGGTGTGGCGGCCTTTCATCCAGGTGACGGCGTCCCGGAATTCGTACGAGTTGCTAATGTACTCTGTAATTGAGGTCCCATTCCCCCCAAGCTCTAACACGTTTCCTATGTTGACGCCGATGCTGCCGGGAGTGGCGTACTGCGGCAGGTCCAGACCAAGCGTCGCGTTGGTAATCGTCGGATAGTTGCTCTGAAAAGTGCTCGAACGCAAAAACGAGACGATGGCCTGATTCACCATCGCCGGGTTGATGGTGTAGGTATCGTTCAGCGTCACCATGTCCGTTTCCGCCCCGGAACGGAAGTGCAGATACGTCGTAAGATTCCCGCAGGCCGTCGCGTTCGTAAACGTATTGTGATCTACATAAGCGTGGCCGAACAGAACGTTTTTGGGGTTGATGTTGACGTCCAGACGGCCAAAATAGTTGTAATCGTTAACCGGCTGCGAGGCCAGAGAGAAAAGCGTGTTTATTGACGTGACCGGAATGTACTGAAGAAGACTTTTCGTGACCCCGCCGATACAGCCCGGATTAATGACGTTGTTAACCATACACAGGCTGCCGTCCGGCGCGGCGAGTGGAGCGCCGGTCAGTGGACTTGTCGGGTCCACAAGCGGCGTTCCGGGCAGAAGAGCGGTAAAATCCCCATTCCGTTCCGCGGGGCTGAGGAGAAATGCCTCACTGGCCACAGCCTGTGGGCGCGTGATCAAACCTTGGAAAGAGCCAAAGAAAAAGAGCTTGTTCTTTTTGATCGGCCCGCCCGCTGTGCCGCCGAATTGATTCTCTTTATCCGCAGGTACGGTGGGGGCAAAAAAGCTCCGGGCATCGAACGCATCATTGCGCAGGAACTCCCACAAATCGCCATGGAAACTGTTGGTGCCGGATTTCGAAACCACGGCCACTTGAGATCCGGCGTTGTGCCCGTATTGGGCATCGAAACTGGACGTCTGCATTCGGAACTCCTGCACGGCGTCTGGGGGCGGGTAGTTCATGCCGGTATTTCGCGACGGTTGCATAAAAAACGCGCCATCGAAGGTAAAGTTGTTCATATTGGAGCGGCCGCCGTTGACGTTCATGGTGGGGCCCGCGCGTGAGCACGAGAGGGATTCAGGAGCTGAGACGCTGAGAACGCCTGGAACAATCTCCGCCAATGACATGACGTTCCGCCCATTCAGCGGTAAGTCCACAATGCGGCGGTCGTCAACCAAGCCGGAAATGGTCGCCGTGGCCGTATCCACGAGCGGCGCTTGTCCGGTGACCCTCACTTCCTGCGTTAACGCCCCTACCTGCAGTGTCGCGTCAACGCGAAGGTTCTGCCGCACCGTCAGCGTCAGTCCGCTTCGGACGGAGCGCCTGAACCCCGTCTTTTCTACCGTCAAGGTGTAGGCTCCAGGCTCGAGCGCAGGAAAATTGTAAAAGCCTTCTGCGTTCGTCTCGGCCGTGAATGCGGCGCCGCGTTCAACCAGCGTTGCCGTCACCTTGGCATTCGGAATTATGGCGCCACTCGGGTCCCTCACAAAGCCGCTCATGGTGCCGGTGCTTTGCGCGTGCAACAAGGCCGGAACGCTTAAGGCGACGAGAGCCAGACAGACGCCGACTAGCGTGGAAAGGCGAAAATTCAGCGAGCCCATGGTGCCCTCCCTTATTTGACGTTCAAAGTTCGGCCCACCCTTGGCGTGAGATAACATGGGTGAGCGGGTTAGAAAAGGTATGCGCCATTGTCTACCGCCCCTCCGGGGCTTCGGGACATTCTAAATCGTTTCCTGTCCCACGGCTCACGCCGTGGGCTACTCTCTTGTGCCCGCCGGCTGGCGGACTGCCGGTGCGCGGCATGGCGAAACCGGAGCTCCGAAGCCCGTCCCCCGGCATTCAGCCAAAGATATGGGTAAGGATCAGGCCGTTGGCAGGCCGCCTGCTTCCTTCACCAGAAAAACTTCAAACCGAACTGGATCACCCGCCCGGTCGACCCGCCGGCTGTGCTGACGATGCTGCCAAACTGCCCGCTGGTTACGCTGCCGACAGGCTCGCCAAAGTTCACCTGATTGAAGATGTTAAAAAATTCTCCTCGCACCTCCGCTCTGTAGCGCTCCTTGAAAGTGAAGTCTCTGATAATTGCAAAGTCCGTGTCACTAAATGCCGGTCCGCTCAAAATATTCCGCCCGGACTGGCCGTATTGACCGAGCAGATTATAGGGGATGCCGTCCGGCGTGCAGTTTTCCTGCTCAATCGCTTTGGAGTTGAACGGCTGAGGGGTGAAAGTGCAGATGGGGCTGACAAAGGCAGCCGTGTTAAAGAACTCGTTCACCATGGCGCCGCGGCTCGAATGAGCGAGGGGAATGGGCTTGCCGGCAAGGAAGGCGTGCTCTACCGAGCCGGCATTGATGGTTCCGTTTACGGCGTCGTCAATGCCGTTGGTGAACGTGATGGGCGCTCCGCTTTGAATAGTGGTAATCCCGCTCAGCGTCCAACCCCTTAGCAAAACGTTCTCCCAGTGGTTGCTGAATTTGAAAGGCGGCGACCAAAGATAGGAGGCCACGAAAGCGTTGCGGCGGTCCCAACTGGACCGTCCGATAATGCTGCGGAGATTAAACGGATTCGAAACGCATCCGCACGCTTCGCAAAAACCTGAGCACATGTCAATCGACTTCGCCAAGGTGTAAGAGGCATTCACCGAAACGCCTTTTCCGAGATGTCGGATGAGCTGTGCCTGGAAGCTGTGGTACCAACTGCGGTAATCGTTACCAAGAATTGTGGCCGTCGTGGAGAGAATTCCTGGCTCAAAAAGGGCGCGATTGCTCAGGTTCTCGAGTGAAGAATTGGCTGACTCCAGGCCCGTGGCGGCATCATACGTCGTACCGGGAACGAAGACGGCGGGATTAAAGTTCCTGAAATTGTTCAACTTGGTGCCGATTTTTCCGATGTACCCTACCTCCACCATCGTGTTGGGCGTCAGTTGATGCTCAATGTTGAGATTCCAGGTTTGAAAGTAAGGCGTCTGTAAGTCCGTCTGAACGAAGTAACCGAACAAGGGCAGCGGGAAGAGCGGGCAGTTGACGCCAGGGAAGGTGGAAACCTTGACGCATCCAAACTTCCCACTCGGCAGAACTGGAGGCGGAGTTTGGCCTATGGAACCGAAGGGATCCGTGAGAAGACCATTGAAGACTGAAACCTCTCCCACAAAGGGAGCATTCTGTTGGGCCATAATATCGGCATTCATCTGGTCAAAGAAAACACCGTAGGCGCCGCGCACGCTCGTCTTGCCGTTGCCGAAAACGTCCCAGGCAAATCCCAGGCGCGGCGCAAGGTTATTCAAATCCCGGTGAGCGATGCTTGCTGGAACGCCAGGGTCGCCAGGAAAAACGATGCCGGGAGGCGCATCTGGCACCACGGTTGACTGCTGCCCAAACTTAACCGTATCGATTTCATTCCCTTTGTCCTTCCAAAACAGATCCGGCGCCCAGCGTAAGCCGTAGGTCAGGGTCAGGCGGGGACGCACCTTAAACTGATCCTGGAAAAAGAAACTGGGCGACGTGCCGTAGTCATCGTTATTCGCCACTCCAAACTGCAAGCCCAGGCTACTGTAGGCGCCGAGCATAAAATCGGAAAAGGGATTACCCGAGCGCGAACCGCTGAAGCCAAAGCCCGGAGGGGGAATGAATCTCTGCGTGAATTGCACGCGAAGGACCTCAGCTCCAAATTGGAAGTTATGGGCACCTTTCATCCATGTCATCGCATCCCGAAATTCATAGTCATTGCTGATAAACAGGTTCTGCGTCACGCCGTCGCCCATCACCAACTCTCCGGATCCGATGTTGACGTCGATGATGCCGTGGTTCGTATACTGTGGCAGGTCGATGCCGAGGGCCGAAGGAGCCAGCGTGGGGGAAGTATTCTCGGTAGCGGTGGTGCGCAAGTAAGAGACGATCGCTTGATTGACGAGTGTCGGACGCAAGCTGGCCGTGTCATTCAAAGTGACCATATCCGTCTCTTCCGCAAAAGGATGGTGGGTATAGGTGACAATGTCGCCGCCCCCGGTTGGATCGATGTGCGTATTGTGATCCACATAGACGTGGCCGAAGAGGACGTTCTTGGGAGTGAGGTTCGCGTCGATACGACCGAAATAGTTGTAATCCTTATACGGGCTGGCCGCCAGCGAAACCACCGTGCCCGTAGGGGACTCGGGGATGTATTGGAGCAGATTCTTCGAGACTGGGCTGATGCAACCTGGAGCGATGATGTTGCCGGTGACGCAAGCGGCGCCTGCGGTCGTTGTGAGCGGCAAGCCGGTGACGGGACTAACAGGATCACTGAGCACCGTGCCGGGCAGAAGCGACGTAAAGTCCCCATTCCGTTCCGCACTGCTCGGAACCAAAGCTTCGTTGGCCACGGATTGAGGATGGTCGATGAGAGCCTGAAAGGAGCCAAAGTAGAAAAGCTTATCCTTTTTGATCGGGCCGCCCGCCGTCCCACCAAACTGGTTTTCTTTCAGGCCGGGCACCGTGGGAGAAAAAAAGTTGCGGGCATTGAAGGCGTCGTTACGCACAAACTCCCATAAATCACCGTGGAACTGATTCGTTCCTGATTTGGAAACAACAGTAACTTGGGAGCCGGAATTGCGTCCGTATTGAGCGTCAAAATTCGCCGTCTGAATCCGAAATTCCTGGAGAGCGTCGGGCGGGGGATAGTTCATCCCCGTGTTGCGGGAGGGATTCAGGAAGTATGCGCCATCGAAGGTAAATAGGTTCACACTTTGCCGGCCGCCGTTCACGTTCATGGTGGGCCCGCTGCGAGTGTCCGTCAAAGACTGCGGCGCAGAGACATTGAGCACTCCGGGAACGATTTCGGCCAGGCCCATCACATTGCGGCCATTGAGGGGAAGATCGACGATCCGGCGATCATCCACCAGGCCCGAAATGGTGGCCGAGGTCGTGTTGACGAGTGGCGCGGCACCACTCACATTCACTTGCTGCGTTACGGCTCCAACATGCACGGTCGCGTCCACGCGAAGGTCCTGCCTCACCGTCAGGGTGAGTCCCGTGCGGACGTACCGCTCGAACCCCGGTTTCTCAACTGTTAGAGTGTAATTGCCCGGCTGGAGCGCAGGGAAGTTATAAAAGCCTTCGGCGTTTGATTCGGCGGTGAAGACGGTGCCGCGCTCAACCAGCGTCGCCGTCACTTTGGCTTGCGGAACAACGGCTCCGCTCGGGTCTCTTACAAAGCCGCTCATACTTCCGGTGCTTTGCGCGCGCAGCATCGTCACGCCCAAGCAAGCTGCGATCAGCAGGCAAAACCCCACTCGCTCTGCAAAGCGAAAAGACCAGAGTTGCATCCTACCCTCCTCCTTGGAAAAGGCCACGACGTATTTATTCTAACTAGCCACTTTCAGCCTGGATATTACGCCTGACGATTTCCAATTTCAACTCTGAAATCCTCCGCCGGCGAAGATGACTGGAAGCGCAATACTAAGCTTTTCCATAGCCTTACGGCTGGCACGCACAAGCTGCACCGTACGGAGAGGCGAGCGCAAGGCAACGCGCGCGGCGGCGGCAAGGCTCATGCGCCCATTTGGTTGGAGCGCAGGATTAAAGTCCGGCAGGCGGCGATCGAGCGAATCGGAAACCACTCGCAACACCAGGCACGGAATTGCCGCAGCCGCTGCGAGCTGGAGAATAGGGTAACTTTCCATATCCACAACTTCCGCGCCGGAAGCGGCCAGAGCTAGCTTCTCGGCCTTCGAACTCGCAATGCGTGCCGAAGTGATTCCTACAGCTCCGACGCATGGAATGCCGCCGGTTATCAATCGAGTGCAAAGCCGCGGGGCGAGAGGAGACGAGAGCCTTTTTCTATCTTCCAAAGTGGAGAGACAGCCCAGATAAACGACGAGTGTGCTTTCAGGGAAGCGCGACGAAAGCGCACCACAAAACCCGGCCACCAAGATGGCGTCGGCCCTTAATGCGCCGCTTTGTTCCACCGCTTTGCGCGCGCAAGCGTGGGCGGCGAGAGGCCCTGTGCCTGAAACAATCAACTCCACTTCATCCGACCCGATTACTCCTCGATGCCCGAATTCCGAGCGCGTCCGACCCTGAGCCATCAGCTTTGCTACGGGCTTAGCTTCCTGGCGCGTCGCTGTAAATACGTAAACAAAGCTCATGCTGTGAGTTTACGGCGACTGCGCAGAGACGGTATATTGCTCGTGAAGATGTTCTCAGCTCGCACGGGTTGGTCTCTGGCAATGAATGAGCTGGCTAAGGCCCGGCAGGAGAGACTGCGGCTGCGCCAGCCGCTACTTGACCTGACCGAATCAAATCCCACGCGATGCGGATTTGAATATCACGAGAACCAATTGGTCCGAGCGTTCCAGGATCCTCGGCTTGCGCTCTACGAGCCAAACCCGCGTGGTCTGCTCTCCGCGCGAAGGGCCGTCATGGAATATTATGCTGAACGGGGACTTGCGATTCAGCCTGAGCAGATTTTTCTGACGGCCAGCACCAGTGAAGCTTATTCGTTTGTCTTTCGTCTTCTCTGCGATTCGGGCGACTGCGTTTTAGCGCCGCGGCCCGGCTATCCACTCTTAGAGTATCTCGCGTCCCTGAACGATCTCGGTGTGGACGGCTATCCACTTCGCTACGAAGACCGCTGGCAGATTGATCGCGAGGCGCTTACTTCCGGCGTTCGGGAGCGCTCCCGAGCGCTCCTCGTGGTCCATCCGAATAACCCGACCGGCTCGTACGCGCTTCCGGAAGAGGTGGATTTCCTCGCTCGGCTGTGCAAGGAAAGGAAGATGGCGCTCATCGCCGACGAGGTCTTTTGGGACTATGCTCATCCCGCCACAGCCGGTTCCCTACACAGCTTTGCGCGGGAAAACAGCACCCTGACATTTACTTTGAGCGGCCTTTCTAAAATTTCCGGGTTGCCGCAGATGAAGTGCGCGTGGATCGTGGTGACAGGTCCACCCGCCGTTCAGCACGAGGCGATTCGCCGGATGGAAGTGATTGCGGACACTTTTCTTTCCGTCAGCACGCCGGTGGCGCTCGCCTTCCCTTCGCTGCTCGAATTGAGACGCTCCATCGGCTCGCAAATACTCGAGCGCGTTCTTTCGAACCTTGCCTTGCTCGATCAGCAGATTTCCGGAGAGTCTCCCATCAGCCGGCTGCACGTTGAGGGCGGTTGGTATGCCATCCTCCGACTGCCTCGGATTTTAACCGACGAGGATTGGGCTTTGCTTTTTTTGCGGAAAGAGGGTGTGGCAGTTCACCCGGGCCACTTTTATGATTTTCCGGATGATGGTTATGTTGTGGTGTCGCTTCTCCCATCTTCTGAGATCTTCGTCGCAGCCATTCGAAAGCTATTCGCAACGGTTATTGAGCGGTGCTGAGAAGACCTTACGGGCGCTCGCCTGGCACATTCAGCCGGATGCGATAAATGCTGGTATCCGCAGCGATGTAGAGCGTCCGGTAACCAGGGCCTCCCCAAGCGCAGTTGCCCATTCTCTCGGGAACGTGAATCGTTCCTAAATGCTTACCTTGGGGGGAGAAAATCCATAGCCCTCCCGGCCCCGCACTGTAAATGTTGCCCCTTGTATCAATCTTCATCCCGTCCGGATCCCCTGGGGCATGGTCTGAAGTGGCGTCATAGAATACGATGCCCTTCCCGAGCGTTCCGTCTGGTTTCACCGGATAACGCATCCATAGCTTTTGAGGAGAAGAGTTATCGACGTAGAGGTATTTATAATCCGGAGAGAACGCCAGGCCGTTGGGGCGAGGCAGGTTTGAAACGAGGAGTTGGAGCTTGCTTTCGTCCGGGGGCGCGCCTGGCCGGTGGGCAACCGCGTCTCGAATGCGGTAGACGCCGTTCGCGCGCAATTGCTTGAGGGGATCGTGATCGCTCTGCGTGGGCAAGCCGTAAGGTGGGTCCGTAAAATAGAGCGCGCCGTGTGGCCCGTAGACCAGATCATTCGGGCTATTCAGCCGCTTGCCGTGGTACTTGTCCGCGAGGATGGTTCGGACCGCGTGCGGGTTGATCGATTCGAGACGCCACACATCGCGCTGCGCGTGCCCTGCCACGGTAAGCCGGCCGCGCGGGTCAAGCGTCATGCCGTTCGATCCGGATTCCGGACCCGGATAAGGCGTTGCTCCCAGGTAACCGCTGGGGTGCATGAAGACGACGACGCCTCTTCCCGGAGACCACTTCATGATCCGATTGTTGCGGATGTCGGCAAACAATAAATATCCGGCGCGAATCCAGACCGGCCCTTCCGTCCAGTTGAACCCAGTAGCCACGCGCTCGAGCCTCGCATGCGCGGGCACGATCCGGTTCAGGGCGGGGTCGAGACGCTCAATCGAACCCACCCCTTGCGGCCACGCCTGCGCCGCCGCCAGGAAAAATAGGAACAGAAGGCAAAACGAAAATTTTTTCATGCGCGCGATTTTATAACGGCAAGCGCCGCCGGGCAATATGAAATCGGAGCCATGAAGATGACAAAGTTGAATTCCGGCCCTCTCCGCGGGGAGGGTGGCGAGCGGAGCGAGTCGGGTGAGGGGTCAGCTCCAGACCCGGCGATGCCTTCGCGGTGATTTTCAGCGCTTTTGTGCATCCCGCCTGTGCATCTCTACCCAATGAGTCCGCGCGCTGCGGCACAAGCCCAAAAAGCGGCTTGATACTTGCTCCGCAACCGCCGGCTCGGCGCAAAGCTGTTCGCGCCGCTTGAGGTTCAATCCCGGCTGGTGTACTATAGCCTCAGTTAAACATTCGCGGGAGTCCGGGTTGCGACTCGGTGGTGTCCGGATTTGCTTCCCGGCGGGTGATGTTTTCCTAAAAGATCACATCAGCACGATCCGTGCCCGAGAGGGGAACGAAGAGTTACGCGGCCCTTCGCTCAGGGCGGAAATCTGATAACGTATCTTTAAGACCAAAAGGAGAAAATTCGATGGCGAAAAGAGTGACGATGCTTTTTTTGGCGTTACTGATGTGCGGTTGCTTTGCCTGGAGCGCGCAGCATGTATTTTATGGTGTGGTGAGCGACACTAATTGTGGCGCGAAGCATTCCCGGGCGTCGGCAGCGGCAACAGCGTGTGTAAAGAAGTGCGTCGCAGGGGGTGCGTCGTACGCCCTGGTTTCCCACGGCAAAGTGTATAACGTAAATCCCCAGGACAAGTTTGCCGATTTTGCTGGAGAGCGCGTCCGAGTTCACGGATCGCTCAGTGGCCAGACGATCACGGCTGAAACGGTTACGGCGGTCCATTCTCATCATCATCACGCCGCAGCATCGAGCAGTGGCGGCCTGTAACTGTTAAGCAGGGTTTAGGAAGGCGACTTCCCGGTAGCGGGCATTTTCGGCGTGCCGGGGAAAAGTCTGTGTGATAATCGCAAGTGGAGCGGTGGTCCGGGGCTGCCGGGCGTAAGTTTTCCAATGGCCTAGTGCTCCCTTCGTGCCTGAGGGGAGGCTCCGGATGCCACTATCGCCCGAAAACTGTAGTTGTGATGCGAAGAGCGCTCCAGGAGGATTTTTCAATCGCTAGGGGCTGGCATTGTGGGGTGAGATTCTCGTTCTGCCAGACGAATACATCACTCATTTTTTCGATCGTAAGAATTCCAGGTGACTGCCTTCAGCAGATAGGGAAACCTGGACTCAAATGCTTCCGCATTATCTTGCGGCAAAAGAGGTGATACACAATGAAGAAAACGCTCCTTACTCTTACAATTCTTTCTCTGTTTGCCGTTTGGGGCAGCGTTGCGGGCTTTGCGAAGCCAAGCGCTCAGGCCACAAGCTCTTCAAGCTCTCAAGCGGCGACCACCACCCACCACCACCACGTCCATCATCGCGCGGCAGCTCCGAACCTCACCGCGAAGTATGCCCATGGTGTGCAGGAACTCTCGGGCACGCTTTCCATGGTAGATGCCGGGCAGAAAGTGGTGGTGATCACCAATTCAGATGGAACCCCTTTCGATTTTAAGGTAACCCGTCGTACCCGCATTGAGGTTAACGGCCAGAAAGCAAATCTTGACTCGCTTTCGGATCAAACCAGCAAGCAGGCCTCGATCAAGTACAGGGACGCCTTGAATCGCGGTCTTCTGGCGGAAACGATTCAATTGAGCGAGTAGACAGACCTTTCAAAGAGGGAAAAACGGATGTTCACTGCTAGGCCCGGAGGGAGACACGAGGTTAGCTTCTTCCGGGGTAGCAGGCCCACCTGAGTTGTGGTGCCGGAATGCCTGCGAGCGCCGTCTGTCTGTCACATCAATTTCCATCCCAACCATCTCATCCTATGATTTTCAACCCACCGCCGCCTTTCGATCTTCCCATAGCCCGCATTTCTGAACAGCTTGAACGCACTCGAGAAGGGCGGGAGTTTAACGCTGTCTTTCCGGAGAGCGCTCAGTTTGATGAAATCCCGATTGGCACCACCCCGGGGCGCTTCCTTAGAAGTTCAGGGTATGAAGATTGTTTACATCGGCTTTCCAGCAGGTCGTGGTATGATGCTGACGAAGAAATCATGGCAAAACTGCAGCACGACGGCCGGCGAGGCCGGGAAAATCCCTCCAACGAGGTCGTTCGATGAATATTCTGCTTTACAATCCGGACAACGACGTCACGCACAACTTCATGCCGCATCTGTGGATGTTTCTGCTTAAGACGCTCACGCCTCCGGGCCACGAGGTCTTTCTGGTGGACGGGAACGCGCAGCGGCTGAGTGAGCAGGAACTGGTGGCCTATGTCCGCGAGAAGCGCGTCGGATTGGTCGGCATCGGCGCCATGACGAGGATGGCAGCCAAAGCTTACCGCATGGCGGATGCCGTGCGCGCGGCCGGCGTGCCCGTCGTGATGGGTGGGCCTCACGTCACCGAAGTGCCCGACGAGCCGCTCGGACGCGAGCGCGAGCCGCGCCATGTGGATGCAGTGGCACTGGGGGAAGCCGACCAAACTTGGCCGCTGATCGTCGCCGATGCCGAGCGCGGAGCTTTGAAGGAGATTTATGCGCCCGTTGACGCCCTCGGTAAGGAAGTGAAGCCATCGCTCGACAACTACCCCGAAATTCGCTGGGACCGGATGGAGCTCGACCAATTTGACTTGATCAATGGATTACCTCGCATAGGGCAAAAGCTCCTCACTCTCGCGGGCGATGGCTGGCAGAGCTTTAACATGGTCCCAATCGAGTCTGGCCGTGGCTGCCCCTACGGTTGCGAATTTTGCACCGTCACAGGCTTTTTCGGTGACGCGATCCGGTTTCGCTCGAACGAAAGCGTGGTAAACGAGTTGTTGCGCCTGAAGTCCCTCGAGGAGAAGCGACGCGGGAAAATTGCCGTCTTTTTCATTGACGACAACTTTGCCATCAACCGCAAGCGGACAAAAGCGCTGCTGCGCGAGATCATCGCCCGCAAAGCCCAGCTCCCCTGGGTCGCGCAAATCAGCATGAATCTCCTCCGTGACGAGGAACTGGTCTCCCTGATTGCTCAGAGCGGCGGACGATGGATTTTTATGGGTCTCGAATCTATCGACCCCGAGAACCTTAAGAGCGTGAGTAAGAACTTCAACAAGCCGGGAGAGTACGCAGCCGTTCTTGAACTTCTCGCCCGGTACGGTCTTTATGCCATTACTTCATTCATCTTCGGGATGGATGGCGACCGCAAGGGGGTAGCCGACCGCACCCTGAATCAAATCCGCACGTGGCCTCCCGGCCTGCCGGTGTTTGGCCTTTTGACTCCGTATCCGTCAACCCCCCTCTACGACCGGCTTGCTGCCGAGGGCCGGCTGATTCGCCCAAAGCATTGGCTGGATTTCCAAGCTTTCACCATGGATCATGTTCCCAAGGAGATTTCCATCGAAGACGCAGAAGCTGAGCTCCATCACGCCTGGAGCGTTTCCTACGACCGCTCTACCAACGCGGCCGCAATCGAGAGATTACAAAGGGCACCGTGGGGAGACCGGGTGATGCACCTGATCGCCAGGTTTGTGTTCCGCGGGATCTACTTCCCTCAGATGAGGCGCCGGGACTGGGTGCGGCTTGTCCTGACCAATCATCGCACCATCTTCCATCTTACGTTTGAAGGTTTAAAGATACGGTTTGGGTACGGCAAGAAGGGCCCGCTTCCTGTCGCGGAGGGCCCAGACGCTGCCGCAGAAATCCTCTGCGACGAACCCACCCACGCTACTCAGTAAGCGAAAAAAAAAGAAGGCCAAACCTTTTCGGGGGTTCGGCCTTCTTGCTGTTTCGGAGGTATCCGGAGCAGGATATTACACTGTGACTTTGTCGGGCTCCGGCTGCGCCGCGGCTTTGGGGACGTTGCCAATCTGAACGAGCTCAGGAGCGGACTTTTTGAGAACAAGCTCCTCATAAAGCTGCCGCGCCTGCTGCGCTTCGTAAGCAGCCTTGCGGCGGGCGCGGTCTTCTTCTGCAGCCGTCATGGGAACGTCGTGCTCTCTCTCTCGCACTCGCGCCGCATCCGCGGCATCCACGTGCAGGGAGTGCTCGTAGTTTTCCAGGTTCACGGACTTTCCCCGCGCGTAAATTTCGTGTTTGCCGTGGCTCTTGTACCACTCCGCTACGGTTGCGTTCTTGTGCATATTCTCGATGATCTTCCGCCAACCGATTCCCGTATTGTAGGCACAGAAGGAAATCTCACCTTGCTGCGTCGCGTAGGGGATAATACACATCTCCGTTCGGCGAAAGTCGTAGTTGAAAAGATCCTGAAACCACATTCCGGCAATAAAAAGGAAGTTCCAGGGGTCGGAGCGGCGCTTCATCGCATCGTTGTACGTGCGGGTGGGACTCGAATCGCCATAAAGCTTCTTGGAAATCGCTTCGCCTCGCAGCGCGAACGATTTATCGAACTTCCTGAGAATGTCGATCAGCGCCAAGCTTTGGGGTGCCTTCGAAGGAGTGTAGTTCTTCAGCAGCGCCAGCCCCATCATGATGTTGGACATCCATCGCCCCCGACCCGCGTCCGTAATCATCTGCATGTCATGGATGATTCCGGGCACATTGAGGAACTCTGGCACGGGTGCCCACTCACCGGTCTCTTTATTGATCATGAGCGCGGTGCCGATGCCGCAGTTCGGATGGCAGCCGCAACTGACCATTCCCCATTCCGACCCAGGACCATGCACCACATCTGCAAAATCCGCGAAGGCGCTGAAAAGGGAAAGCGGGAACCAGTCCCGGGTGGGTTCAGTGATCCCGAGCTGCTTCTTCACGTCGTAGGCCATATGCGAAAGCGTATAGCGCTGTCGCAGCCGGCGCTCGGGCGTGATGTCCTCGTCCCGGCCAGTAAATGAAACCGGCTGGAAGGAAACAAAGGCAATCTTTTTCGGGTTCTCCCGAGCAAATTTGATGATCGGCCCCACCTGATCGTTGTTCACCCCGTTCACCAACGTGGTCACGAGGACGATTTCGATGCCTGCCTCGTGCATGTTGTCGATCGCCTTGAGCTTCACGTCAAACAGGTTTCCGACCTTGCGATGGCTGTTGGCGTCGTTGCCGATGCCGTCAAATTGGAGATACGCGTATCGCAAACCCGCCTCAAAGGCACGGCGGCAGAATTCCGTGCTCTTGGCAAACTCGATGCCGTTTGTGGCTGCCTGCACGCTGTTGTAACCGATCTTCCGGGCGTAGCGCACGGCGTCGACAAAATAGGGAGACATCGTCGGCTCACCGCCCGAAAATTGAACCGACATTTGGCGGCGAGGCTTGATCCTTAGAGCATTGTCGAGAATCTCCGTAATGTCTTCCCAGGAAAGCTCATGAACAAAGCCTACCTGGTTCGCGTCCATGAAGCAGGGGTCACACATCATGTTGCACCGATTGGTGAGGTCTACCGTGAGCACCGAGCCACGGCCCGTCTTGATCGTGCTTGAGCCATGATGATGCAGGTCTGCATCGTTGTGAGCTCGGATATCGCGCCCAGGGAAATTCCGCTCGATCCATTTTAGGAACTTGACGTCCATCGCCATAATGTCTTCATAGTGACCGTGGACGGGACAATCTTTCACCATCCAAACCTCGCCATCCCGTTCGATGATCTGCGCCTTGATCTCACCGACTTTCTCGTTCATCAGGGTTTCAACATCCTGCTCGCCGCTCAGGATTCTCTCGCGCGCTTCCTTAACGCACCCCGGGCATAGTGAATCCGTCTCCCGAGGCCAGCCGAGCTGGGGCCGGGTCTTCTGCCACGACTTCAAAAGCGGTTTTTCCGACCACTTAGGCGTGAAGCTGGGGTTCGGGCTGTACTTGTTAAAGAACTGAATTGCATCGAATGCCACCCCGCCGAAAGAGCATAGGGTGCTATCAACATATCTCATGAGCCGCTGACTATTTTTCCTTGGCATTGACGTTGAACCTCCTGTTTTCAGTTGAAAGTTCCCGCTCCTTCTACGGGGTGTGAACTTGATTTAGAAGAACGCATTTTCTGTGGTTGACTACGCCACCGGAATACTGCTAGCGGCTACCGGTCGCCAACAAAAACCGGGCGCATCAAGAACCAACTCCGCTGTGACCTCACGCGCCTCACCTCGCTCCTTCACTGCGACGATGAGCCGCAAATGGCCGTTCCTCATCCTTTCGGTATTCATCCTAAAAGAAGCTCCAAATGAGGGTTAAGCGATTTCTGTTGAATGGCGGATTTATGTGGTTAGACGGCACATATTTTGCCGCGAATGGGAGCCCTGGAACTCTCTTCAGAATCAATGCGTTGGCGAGTCACCTGAACGCTCTCGCCCACGGGGTTTGTTGCGCATGGCCCCGCATTGGAACTACAGCATCTAAGGCGATGAGCGAGATCGCCGCTACTGCATCGGCGGTGGAGACGGAGGCAACTGCGTGGGGCCCGGTGTGAGGTGGTGCGCAATGGGCGGCCGGTTGACCGGCCATGGCGGGGTAGGGATCTTCTGGCGGGTGGCGAAATCGGAGATAGAGACAACGATGAGTATCGCCAGCCAAAGGGCGGCAACTCCAACGATAATGCGGATCAATCCTTCGCTATGGCGAAGATGCATAAAGAATGCAACCACGAGAGAAGCTTTGATGAAGGCGATGGCGAACGCTACGACGGTATTGAATGGGCCAAGGTCGATGAAGGCTATACCCGTCGTCAGGGCGGTGAAGCACAGCAGGATGAGCCAAATCGTGATATAGACTCTCTTCTTCTCTAGATGCGCATTCGCTGCAGCTTCAGCCATCTTCACAACCTCTCAATACCGGCCGCCGATCAGATACAGCAGCGGAAACAGAAAAATCCAGACAATATCCACAAAGTGCCAGTAGAGCCCAGCGATCTCAACGTGGTTGTAGTGTTCCTTGGTAAACACGCCCCGTGACGCCATAATCATCAAAGCAATGATGACACAGCAGCCGATAATCATGTGCAGGGCGTGAAGGCCGGTGAGAATAAAATAAAACACCATGAACAATTCGACGTGGTGAGCGTGCGGACCCGCGTAGGTGAAATTGACGCCAGGAGCCAGACCCTCCAGATACTCATGCCGCCACTCCATCACAAACTTAATAAAGAGGAACAGCAGGCCCAAAATGAACGTGATAAACAGGAAAATGATAATGTCCTTTTTTTTGCCAAGCTGCGCGGCGCGGACCGCTAACGCCATTGTCAAGCTGCTGCAAATCAGGACGGCGGTGTTGGTGCCGCCCCACAGCACGCTGAGATGATGGCTTCCAATCACGAAGCCGTCATAATGGAGGAAACGATAGATGGTGAGGCTGGCGATCAGCCCGCCAAAGAAAAGCACTTCCGTAGACAAGAAAACCCACATGCCTAACGTGGCAGCCGCGTGCTGCTGTGCCGGGTCGTCAAATTGCTCGGCTATGAGCGTATCATGCTGCTCTTCAGACAACTCACTTCCTCCTTCGCTTGCTGACCCTCAACCACCGCCGGACTCCCTCGTTCCAAAAAGGGTCGGCCGCAGGCGGGGTGATGTTCTTACGACGTTGTGGCCGCTACCTGCGGCGGATGGCTTCCATAGGCGTAAGCTTCTTCGGTGATGACTGGCATTTTATCAAAGTTATGTACGGGTGGCGGCGAAGCCGTCTCCCACTCAAGACCCTTCGCGCCCCAGGGATTGGGTCCGGCATCCGCGCCATACTTCAGCGACCAGAGCAAATAGATGAGTGGCATCACAAAGCCGACCGCCAGGATGGATGCGCCCGCGCTCGACATGATGTTCAAAAACTGGAAATTCGGCGGATAGGTGGCGTAGCGGCGTGGTTCGCCCAGGAATCCGAGGATAAACTGCGGCCCGAACGTCAGATTAAACCCCAGAAAGATGACCACTGCCGCGAGGCGCGCCCAATAGTCCGGATACATCTTTCCGGTCATTTTGGGCCACCAGTAGTGCAACCCGCCCATGTACCCCATGATGGCGCCACCGACCATGATGAAGTGGAAATGGGCCACCACGAAGTACGTGTCGTGCAGAAACACGTCAAGCCCGAGCGCGGCAAGCCACACTCCGGTTAACCCTCCAATTGTAAACAGCCCCAGAAAGCCCAGTGCAAAGAGCATCGGAGCTTCAAATGAGACTGAACCCTTATACATGGTTGCAGTCCAGTTAAACACCTTGACCGCCGAGGGAATCGCCACCACCATGCTCATCGCCGAAAAGAAGATGCCGGCATAGACCGATTCCCCTGACACGAACATGTGATGTCCCCACACAAGGAATGAGATGAGTGCGATGGCCAAGCTCGAAAAGGCGACAAAGGTGTAGCCGAAGACTCTCCGGCGCGAAAAGGCAGCCATCAATTCGCTGATCACTCCCATCGCCGGCAGGATGAGAATGTAGACCTCCGGATGGCCGAAAAACCAGAAGAGGTGCTGGAAAAGGATCGGATCTCCACCGAGCGCGGGGTCAAAAATGCCGACATGGAAAAGCCGCTCGAGAACCAAAAGCACCATCGTGATGGCAATCACCGGCATGGCGAGCACGAAGATAATGCTTGACGCGTACAGCGACCAGATAAAGAGCGGAAGCCGAAACCAGGTGAGCCCTGGGGCACGCATCTTGTGAATGGTTACGATGAAGTTGAGCCCCGTCAGGATCGAGGAGAAGCCGGAGATGAACACCGCCAGAGCCGCCGAAATGACGTGGGTGTTCAAATAAGTGGTGCTCAGCGGCGTGTAAAACGTCCAGCCCGTATCGACCCCGCCGGAGATGACAGAATAAAGAAAGAAGCATCCCGCCGTAATGAAAATGTACCAGCTCAGCAGATTAAGCCGCGGAAACGCAACGTCCCGGGCGCCGACCATCATGGGGATCAGGAAATTGCCGAGGACCGTCGGCACGACCGGCGCCAGGAAAAAGAAGATCATGATGGTGCCGTGGATGGTGAAAAGCTTGTTATAGGTTTCCGGCTGGACAATTGCGCCCTCCGGCGAGATCAGGTTGAGCCGCATGAGCATGGCGGCGATCCCGCCGATCAGAAAGAAGGAAGAGGTCACGATGAGGTAAAGCCACGCGATCCGCTTGTGATCCGTCGTGAGCAGCCATGATTTGATGCCGTATTTCGCGTTCAGGTAATGGACGCGCTGCTCCCGCGCAAATGGCTGGCCAAGCGTTGGAGCGCCTGCAGTACCCATTACTTCGTCTCCTTTGCTGGTGCTGGTACAGAAGTAGCCCCCGTGGCATTCGGCACGGTGGACAGAGATTTAATATAGGCAATGATCTCGAGAATCTGATCTTCTGAAATCTGGCCCTGGAACGTCGGCATGATCGGCTTGAACCCGGCCACAATCTGAGCCGAGGGCTCGAGAATCGAGCGACGAATGTAGGCATCATCCGCGATAACCGTTGTTCCGTCCGAGAGACGCACCTTCGAGTCGTAAAGCCCCACCCACGGCGGCGCCTTCCCCATTCCATGGCAGGTGATGCAGCCATAACTCACATAAAGCTTGGCGCCGGAGGCCGCCATTGAGACTTGGTGATGCATTCCGCCGCTCAGCCATTTTTCGTAGGCCTGCCGGCTCATGACGGTGACAAAGCCGCGCATATGCGAGTGAAACGTGCCACAGTATTGATCGCAATAGAAGTGATACACCCCGGTTTGGGTTGCCGTAAACCATTCGGTCGTGTAGCGGTCCGGTAAAACGTCCATCTTCACCCGGAAAGCTGGAACCGAGAAGTCGTGGATGACATCCTGGGAAGTCATAATCAGCTCGACCGGCACGCCCACGGGGATGTGCAAAGCGTCAATCTCGCGCGGACCTTCCGGGTGCTGGATTTTCCACATCCATTGCTTTCCGACCACATAGACGTGAACGCAGTCGCTGGGCGGACGCCTTTGACGCATGAAAACGTCGGTGCCCCAGACAAAGATGACGATCACGATGAGAATCGGGATCACGGTCCAGGTGAGTTCCCACGGGAGCGACCCGTCGATCTGCACTGGAATCTCGTCCGGAGAGCGGCGGCGATACTTGATGGCGAAAACGAAAAGCAGAATAAAAATCAGCCCCGCGAAAAAAACGGAGAACGCAATGGCGAAATCCAACAGATGATCCACCGCAGGCGCAATGGTCGAGGCCGATCTCGGCAACAGGAAGAACAGGCACAGCATTATCGACTTTTCACCTCAAATGATCCTCTATGAAGCAGGGGATTGCGGGTGTTTTCCACCTCGCGCCAACACCACCACCAGCGCGCCGAGGCACAGAACCGTGAAGATGCCGCCCAACATCAGGACGCGCGAAATAATGGGGTCGTACCTTCCCGTGCTGGGATCGTAGGAACAACAATAAAGGATCAGCCGATCGACCGGGGAGCCGATCTTGTCATCCGACGCCTGGACGAGCGCCAGACGCAGGGAGCCGGCTGGATAGGTGAGGCCATAAAAATACTTCGAAATCTTCCCGTGTGGCGTCAGCACGACGAGCCCGACCGCGTGGGCGTACAGATGCGTCCTGGCGTCGTAGTTGTAATGGAAGCCCACCGCGTCCGTCAGGGCCGCAATCGACGCCTGGTCTCCGGTCAAAAAGTGCCAGCCGTTCTGGCTGCCTTTGCGTGCATACATCCCGAGGAAGATGGCTCTCTTGTCGGTAGCCATCTGGGGCGTATCATGCGGATCAAAGCTCACGGTCAGCACGTTGAATTGCTTGCCCACATCGAAGTTCAAGATTCTTAAACTTTGAACCAGGTTGTCTTCCACCATCGTGCAGAGGTTCGGACAGTTGAAATAGACGAGCGTCAAGATCACCGGCTTCTGGCCAAAGTAATCGCCAAGGCGCACCTGCTTGCCGCTCGCTTCTCTGAACACGAGGTCGAGCGGAACCTGCTGGTTGAGCCGCTGATCGATGCCCACACCGCGCAGCAGGGCAGGGACCTGCTTGGAGCCCGCGAGCGCGCCCTTCGTGGTGTCGGGAGCCATCTTGCATTCTCCCCTGGGCGTGACGCTCGAAAGGGACTTCAGGCCGGAAAGCGCAGATTTCAGCCCGCTCTCCGCATTGGCCGGAGCGCTCATCGAGACGAGCAGCCCGACCAGCACAAACATTACAAGCCACGAGCAGCGGCACGGGCGCCAGCGGTCACAGGCCGAACTATCGATCCGGAGAAATTCGCGGAATGTCATTTTCACCTTCATTGCATTCGCGGGCCTGGAACCGGTTCAGGCGGCGGCCCGAAATCTCCGCGTGGAATTTCGTGAGGTTCTGAAACTGCACGTGTGATCTGCCCCGGCGGCCGCACCGGGAAGCCTTTCTGGAGAAGCAACGCCATCGCGCGAGAAATGGGAATTCTGACGATTCCGGCCTTCCGGTTGACCCAGCCATAAGTATCTAAAAGCTGGTCCTGCCCTTCGAGATACCTCGCGAGCTCCCCACCGGAATGTTCCTGTATGAGCGGTGCCGGAGGCATCTGTGAACGAGTAAACAGCGCGGTGGGCGGCTTGATAGGGCGAATGCCCACAAAGACGTGAAACGCTATTTCCGTCACAATGAAACCGAAAACAACCAGTGCGACCATGGCCACACCCATCCACGCGAGTTTGCGGGTATCCGCATCTCGCGTTTCGTGAGACGGTGGCGGAGGTGTCTCAATGCGACCGGGTATGATTTCACTCATGCTGCAACACTCCCGCGGCGAACGTCGGATCGTGCAACGGCACCAAGGGCCTCTTCTTCAACTCGCCGATGAAAATGGCTAAAAAGATGCCTCCAAGACCAATCAGCGCCAGCCAGTCCGACCAATGAAACTGCGGTCCGTTCGGGCTGTAGGACGGCACCAAGAGCCAGAAAAGATCCACAATGCTCATGATGAACAAAAGACCCGCCACCCACGCCAGATATTGCTTCTGGAAGGTGACAAATCGCTGTAACAGGAGCAGGAACGGGACCGCAAAATGGAGAATGACCAGCGCCAGCGCGACTCCAGCCCAGACGTGCGCCGTACGCGTGGCATACCACGGAATTTCATTTTGCAGGTTGCCGGCCCAGATAATCAAGTACTCCACAAACGAGAGGTAGGCCCACAGCATCGTAAACACCAGCAGCAGGTTGCCAAAGTCATGAAACTGCGAGGGCTTGATGATTTCCTCCATTGGCCCGTTTCGCGCCAGGAAATACGCCACAATAGTGACAAAGGCCATACCGCCGACCGCCTCCGTCACGACGAATTGCATTCCGTAAATCGTGGAGAAGAAGTGCGGCTCGAGTGACATCACCCAGTCAAAGCCTGCAAAGGTCACCGTGAATCCATAAAGAGCAATGCCCGGCCCGCTGATATTCCGCATCCGGCGCTGCAGGTCGGGATCGGCCGTCTCATCCTGGCGGGCTGAGAGCCGGCTGAGGAGAACAGCGATCCCGATCCAGATGATCCAATAAATGATCTGGCGCACCACAAAAAACGGCACGTTCAGGTAAAAGAGTTTCTGCTGGAGGATCGGATCAGCCGCCACGGCCGCCGGGTGCGACCAGATATAGAGGTAGTGGACCCCAAGGATGATGGGGATGAAAAAAATGGCCATCCAGGCCAAGGTCCTCGAAGCCGCTTCGAGGGGCCGCCGAATCACAAAACCCCACCGCCCGCTGACCAGATGGTGGAGCATGAGGATTCCCATGCAGCTCAGCCCGATGCCAAGCCAGTAAACCTCGCCAAAGAGGTAAGACCTGAAAAATTGGACCGGATGCAGGAAGAGCTCGATCAGGCAGATCGCCAAGCAGACGATGCCAATGATCATGACCTTTTTCTGCGGCCCGGAATGCTCGAGCATGAACGATGGATGATCAGAATTCATTTTCGCTTGTCCGTCATGAGCTTCAGCCGCTCGCTGGGCGGCACGTCGTTGAGCGTCGCGGTCTGGCTGAGCTGCAACGCGCGGATGTAAGCCGCAATCCGCCACCGGTCTTTCACCGAGACACGATCCGCATAGCTGAACATCGTGCCGTAGCCGTTTGTCATGACATCAAAGAGATGGCCGACAGACGCATTCATCAGCTTCGGGTTCCGATACGAAGGCGGAGCCGGAAAACCGCGACGCACAATCATCCCATCCCCGCCGCCTGTGTAGTCGTGGCAAGGCGTGCAGTAAATATCGAAACGCTGCTGGCCGCGCCGAAGACCTTTCTGAGTGATCGGGAAAGGAAATACATTAGCCACTTTGCCGTTAATCCGTCCCGTGTAGAGCAACTCATCCGTCCTTAAGTGACCGCGCGCTACCGTCCCCGGCACCGCCGGGCGCTCTGAGCGCCCGTCTGGAAAGAAAGTGCTGGGCGAAAGGGGGTTATACCTGGGATCAACATGCATATCCAGGCGGCAGCCGCTCACCAGCAGCAAGGCGACAATCACAAGCCAGAGAAGCAGTGATGGGTGCCGAGTGACGGGTGACTCGTGTTTCGGACCACCAACACCGAACCACCTCCGACCGAGGCTGCTCGTCTCTCGTCTCTCCCGTCTGGTCTCTTGTCTTTCAAACCGGGACAATGTTGACCTCCCTGGGATTCAGCTCCTCCATAAACTGCCGCACTTCCTCAATCTCAAACAGTGGATCCTTCGAATTAATGCACAGGAAGAACCGATCCTGACTGGCCAGACTGAAGCGCGGCACATTGAACACCGGATGGTACGGTGTCGGTAACCGGCACAGGAAAAACAATCCGACGAAGCAGAAAACGGCCGCAAACAGAATGGTCAATTCGAAAGTAATCGGGATAAAAGCCGGCCAGCTATCAAAAGGCTTTCCGCCAATATCCAGCGGGAAACCGATCGCGTTCGGGTAATACTGCAGGAAGAAACCGCCACAGCAGCCAATGAGCCCCCCGATAAAGACAATGACCGGAAGCGAGGTGTGGTGAAAGCCGACTGCTTCCGAGAGCCCTTCCACCGGAAAGGGCGAATAGGCATCCACCTGGCGGTAACCCGCTTCGCGCGTCCTATGCGCCGCTTCCAGCAGATCCTTCGTATTGTCGAATTCAGCCATCACACCGTAAATCGGTCGTTTTGCCATAAGACCCTCGAAACCAGCGGTTAGGGATTAGGGGCTAGCAAACTGAAGCTCAAAGCCGTCCCTAGCACCGGATCTCTAACCCCTAACCCCCAGCCCCTAGCCCCTGTCTTTTCACTCCACCACCGTTGTCTCGATGACGCCCGTCTCTTCCGCCGTCCTGTGGACGAGGTGCCGCATCTCAAAAATTGAGATAGAAGGCAGGAAGCGCGCGAACAGGTAGAAAAGCACCATGAACAGGCCCAGTGAGCCGAACAATATCTCCCAATCTGTGGGCGTGGGAAAGAACATGCCCCACGAGGACGGCAGGAAGTCTCGGTGCAAGCTTTCGACAATGATAATGAAGCGTTCCAGCCACATCCCGATTTGGGCCACCGTCGCCACCAGGAACAGGGCCACCGTGTTCGTTCGCACTTTGTATGACCACAGGAACGTCATCGGGATAAAGATATTGCACGACAGCAAGGTCCAATAGACGATGTCGTAAGGCCCGTAAAGGCGGTTGAGCATCATGTAGTGCTCGAACTTATCTGCGCTATAGAAAGCAAAGAAGGTTTCCATCACATAGCTGTAAGCAACGATCATTCCCGTCGCGAGCAGCAACTTACCGCAGTTGTTCAGGTGGCGGATCGTGATGAAATCCTCCAGGTGATACCACTTGCGCAACGGGATCGCCAGCATGATCACCATCGCGAAACCAGAATAAATGGCCCCCGCCACGAAGTAGGGCGGGAAGATCGTGCTGTGCCAGCCTGGAACGATCGCAATCGTGAAATCGAAGCTCACGACGGTGTGGACGGAAACGACCAGGGGTGTTGCAATGCCCGCGAGAAGCAGACACGCCCATTCATGCCGCTTCCAGTGCTTCGCTGAGCCACGCCATCCGACCGAGAAGAAGCCATACACCACCTTCTTACCCCAGGTCTTCGCCCGGTCACGGAGAGTGGCGAGGTCCGGAATCAAGCCGGTATACCAGAAGAGCAGCGAGACGGTGAAATACGTGGAGACCGCAAAAACGTCCCACACCAGCGGGCTTCTGAACTGCGGCCATACGCCCATCGTGTCCGGGTAAGGAAACAGCCAGTAGAAGAGCCACGGCCGCCCCATGTGCACAAACGGGAACATGCCCGCGCAGATCACCGCGAAAATCGTCATCGCCTCGGCAAAGCGATTGACGGATGTTCTCCATTTTTGATGCATCAATAACAAGAACGCAGAAATTAACGTCCCGGCGTGCCCGATTCCAATCCACCATACGAAACTGGTAATGGCGAAAGCCCACGCGACCGGAATATTGATGCCAAACTCGCCGACGCCGACAGCGAACAGGTACGTCAGACCGTAGTTCAGCATCAGAAAAAGAATGAAGCAGATCCCAAACCCAATCCACCACCCCTTGCGCGTCTTATCGAGCACCACGTCGCCGATGCGCTGCGTGACCGAGCCGTAGCTGTGACCAGGAGCGATCCAGGGACTGCCCGGCTCGACGAACGCTGGCTTTTCTTGCTCTATGCTGGGCTCGACAATGATGGGATCGACCGGATCCATCTACGACTCCTTGAGCTCTGGATTGGGATTCCACAACTTGGCCAGATACGTGGTCCGCGGCTTCGTGTTCAGCTCTTCCAGCAGTCCGTACTGGCGCGACTGCGCTTTCAGCTTTGACACCTTGCTGTTGGGATCGAGAACATCTCCAAACACGATTGCGTCCGTGGGGCACGTCTGCTGGCAGGCGGTCAGAATCTCGCCGTCCTTGAGCTTGCGGCCTGCTTCTTCGGCATAAATCTCGTGATAGCGAATACGCTGGATGCAGTAGGTGCACTTCTCCATCACGCCGCGACTGCGCACCGTAACGCGCGGATTGCTCAAAGGATAGAGGCTCGGCGTGTTCCAATCCGAATAGAGATAAAAGTTGAAGCGCCTCACTTTGTACGGACAATTATTCGAGCAATAGCGCGTCCCAACACAGCGGTTGTAAATCTGCTCGTTGATGCCTTGCGGGCCGGTCACCGTGGCCCCGACCGGGCAAACGTATTCGCAAGGCGCGTTTTCGCATTGCATGCAGGGGACGGCCTCATTGTAAATTTCCGGCTCGTCCAGATCGCCGTGGTAGTAGGTATCCACGCGGATCCACTGCATCTCGCGGCCGCGCGCCACCTGATCCTTGCCCACCACCGCGATATTGTTTTCCGCCTGGCAGGCAATAATGCACGCGTTGCACCCGATGCAGGAGGTGAGATCGATCGACATGCCCCACTGCGGCGGCTTTTTAAAGTCATAGGGAGAAGGCAGAGTGGGGTACAAGGAGAGCGCCTTCGTCGTCATCTCCGGCGGATCCTTGGCAAAGTCGGGGTTCTCACGGAACTCCGACATCGAGGCCACCCGTATGACATTCCGCTTGAAAGCAGCAATGCTCTCGATCTCTTTCCCGTTGAAGCCCGAACCCACCAGATGATGGTGCTGGGTAACCACCAATCGATAATTTCTGCCGGTTCGGTAGACGTCGAGCCCTTGGCCAAACCACGGGTTCGCCGACGTACGCAGGGTATATGCGTTAAAGCCGGGACCGGTGCCGATCCGCCCTGCGCGGCTTCGGCCGTAGCCGAGCGAGACCACCACGCAATCGTCAGCCTGCCCCGGAACGATCATGAGCGGACCTACCACTTTGCGTCCCTGAAAGTTGAGCTCCATCACCTCGCTGGTAATGTGCTTTGTCGCTCCAAAGTTGTACCACTTGCCGGCCTCGCCCTTGCCGAGCGCCATCTGCTCGGCCCGGCTCACCATTTTGGCCTGCTTCAGCCGCTCGGCTGTAGCCGGACTCACCATTACCGCGTTGTCCCACGTCAGCTTACTGATAGGGTTCGGCAGCTCCTGGAGCCAGCCGTTATTGGCGTAAGTGCCATCCCAGATGCTCGGATCAGGTATGAAGACAATTTCCAGGCTGGAAGGATCTGCCGCCGGCGAGGCCGCATTGAAATCCAGGTTCTTGGCGAGCGCCACTTGCTTCGGGGGTCGCGCCGTGCCGCCAATTAAGCCCTTCTCGATCCACGTTTGCCATTCGACGTCAAATTGCTCGGGCGTGAGCTTCGGATTCTGTGATTGCCAATAATCATGGACCACGGTGTGACCGGTGCGGCCTGGCAGGCCCTGAAACAGCGTCAGGAGCCCATAGGCTGACTTCCCATCATAGAGGGGAGAGATCAGAGGCTGCGCGGTTGAAACCGTGCCGTCATAAGCGCGGAAGTCGCCCCACGCTTCGAGGTAGTGCGCCGCTGGCACGTGCCAGTTGCACAGAATCGAGGTTTCGTCTTCGTAGAGTCCCAGGTAGATACGCTGCCGGACTTTTTTCAGCCCCGCGGCAAACGGCACGTCCGCCGGAGCGTTATACGCCGGATTGTTAGACAAGATGAGGACAGTTTGAACCTTGCCCGCTTCCATGTCTGAGACCAACTCCCGAAATGACTGCACCTGGCTCGTCGGGCTCAATTCAATCGGCTCCGTGTAGATCACGGTCTTGCCCACGTTGCCGAGCGCAGCGTTCATGGCGTGCGCCAGCGCGTGGACGACGGGCGGCTGCCCATCGCCGGCAATGATAATGCTTGACCCTTTATGCGCCTGAAGGTCCCGAACCAGCGCCTGAATCCACTCAGAAGGTACATCTGAAAGAGAAGGCTGCCCCATGCCCTGGGCTTTTACTCCGAGCTGGCCGGCCAGAACTCGCGCCAGCGCTTCCACCTGACTGGACCTTAACCGCAGCCGATGTTCGGCCTGCACTCCCGTCACCGTGGGCGTCGGCTCGACGACATAAAGCCGGTTCATCCGGGAATCAGGACCCGTTGCCCGGCGGGCGTTCGCAAAATCCCAGGCATAGCGCACACTCGCGGGGTGGGTGACGAGAAAATCCGCATCCAGGGAAACCACCACCTCCGCCTGGTCGAACCGGTAAACCGTTTCGACATATTCGCCAAAAGCCGTGCGCGCGCCTTCGCGCGCATTGTCCCGGTGAATGGGCTCCCACTGGTGCCACTGCGCTTGCGGAAACTGCTTCAGCAGATCCTGGAGCTGGTCACCCAAGGCGGGAGAGGTGACGGTGCCGGTAAGAAAGCGCAAGCCTTCACCCTTATTCCTCAGGTGCGCAGCGCGCAGCTCATCGACCTCCACCAGAAAATCACTCCAGTCTCCCACGAAACCGTTGTGCATCAGCACCTGAGAACGATCCGGGTCATACAGGTCCAGCACGGAAGCCTGCATAAAAATGTTGGCCCGGCCGAGGCTGCCGGGATGCTCATTATTGCCCTCAATTTTGGTGGGGCGCCCCATAAAGCTCCACGCCAGCACTCCCTGCCCCACCCCCTGCCAGGGCATGGTGCTCGCATAAAACAGCGGCCTGTCGGGCACCACTCCTTCGGGCGCGTTTACGTAGGGAACCATCTTCTCAACCGGCATTTTGGTGCACGCCGTAAGTCCCGCTAGCGCTGCCGAAGCCCCCATCAGTTTCAGCGCATCGCGCCGGTTAATGCCGCCACGGGAAGGCTGAGAATCCGGAGCAAATTCGTTGGAGGCATACTGCTGGTATTCCTCCGTCTCGGCCACTTCTTCGAGGCCTCGCCAAAACTTTCCACTGGCCTCCCCGGCAAGCTTGCTTCGGATCGCGACCAGGTCCAGCCCGTCTTTTTCATTCCTACCCATGAATCATCTCGCTTCCCGAGCCCCCTAGCGATGACACGTATAGCAACTCGTCAGCACCAGCGGCGGCTTGATGTCATATTCAGCCACCAACCGCCGCCCCAGCGCATCCTGATCCGGAGGCGGTTTATACGTCACGCTGAAGACGTACTGCTTCGGACGGACATAGCGCCAGGGATGCTTGTGACAATTAATACACCACCGCATATAGAGCGTATTCTGGCGGTAGGTAATGGGCATGTCACCAATGGGCCCGTGGCAGGTGGTGCAGCCAATACCTTTTGCAACGTGAATGCTGTGGTTGAAATAAACGAAGTCGGGCAACTCGTTCAGCTTCACCCATTCGATGGAAGTGTCCGTCTGGTAGCTTTCCCGGACGGGCGCGAGCATCGGGCTATTCACCCAGATTTTCGAATGGCAGCTCATGCAGGTGTGCGTGGGGGGAATGCCGGCAAAAGAAGAATTCTCAACCGTGGTGTGGCAGTAGCGACAGTCAATGCCATCATCGCTGACGTGGTGTTTATGGCTGAACGGAACCGGCTGCGCCAGCGGCTCATGCCGGTAGACGTTGTAACTGTTGTTCACTTGCCACGCGGTAAAGCCAATCGCACAGATGAGCAGGATGATTCCGATAATCGTTGCCTTGACAATCGTGTTCGCAGCGTGATGAAAAATCTGGGCCATGAGAGTGCCTTTGAAAGTGTCGCTGTCCGCCTTGCTGTTGGCAAGCCTTCGCGGAGTAACGGTCTGCCGGGACTTCTCCTGAAGATCCAGATCACATCAAGAGAAGCGTCTGCGAATGTGGTACCCCGACCGAAGAGGAACAGGAGCGGCTGAGCCCACGGGGGGTTTCAGCCACTGCTCCGCTTCGCCGTTTGCAGGTTGCAGTTGTATTCCGTGTAGAAAGACGTTTGTGATTCAACGAGGAATCTTAGGGTGTACCGAGTGACGTTGTCAACAAGATTTACTCTGTAGATTCGTTGAAGCACCGAACAGTATACTGACCGGCATAGGGGCTGTCAAATTTTTTTTGCGACTCATTTTTTGCTGCATTTTTTGCTACACTGCGAAGATTCGCATGGTGAAAATCGCGCCTTCCATACTCTCCGCGGATTTCATGCGCCTCGGCGAACAGGTCCAGGAAGCTGAAGCGGCCGGCGTCGATCGCGTGCAGATTGATGTGATGGACGGGCGCTTCGTACCGAACATCACGTTTGGCGCCAAAGTCGTCGAGAGCCTGCGCCCCCTGACGCGCATTAACCTCGAAGTCCATCTCATGGTCGCGCCCCCGGAGGACTTCATCGAGGCCATGGCGAGCGCCGGCGCGGACACCCTCATCGTGCACCAGGAAGCCACGCCTCATCTTCACCGGGCCATTCAGCAGATTCAAGCTTTGGGAAAGAAAGCGGGTGTCGCGCTGAACCCTTCCACCCCTGCCTGCCTCCTGAACGAAGTGCTCGAAAGTCTCCAGCTTGTGCTGGTGATGACCGTTAACCCGGGTTTCGGGGGCCAGGAGTTTATCCCTCAAACCCTCAGTAAAATCCGGCAGGTGCGCGCAATGGCCGAAGAACGCAAAGCCGCTTGTGACGTGGAGGCGGACGGTGGCATCACGCTGACGACTGCGCCCCAGGCGGCTGCAGCAGGAGCCAATGTGCTCGTCGCCGGGACGTCAGTTTTTGGCGCGAAGGAAGGCATTGCGGCCGCCATTCAGCGGCTTTCGGCCGCCTGCCGTCAGCTTGAGGACCCAAGCGGCATGTTAGAATCGAAACCTTGACAGCCTGTCGGACTCGATCGATCTGAGCGAAAGAAAGCATCTATTTTCCCTTGAGCTTTACAGGCTGCGGAAATACTCCTTGGGCGTGTCATGCTGAGCAAAGCGAAGCATCCCGGTATTTGTAAAATCAAGCAAAT
Organism: Terriglobia bacterium; assembly: GCA_050745365.1. Lineage (GTDB taxonomy): Bacteria > Acidobacteriota > Terriglobia > UBA7540 > UBA7540 > RH2-MAG17b. Next base: position 4,249 of record JBOGJS010000299.1, on the reverse strand, counting down.
ACAGAGATCCTTCGTTGCCTCTGGCTCCTCAGGATGACAGCTTCCGACGTTTTTCTGCAGCCTGTTTCAGCGCCGGCAGAAGAACTTCAAGATGAATCTTGAAAGCGATTGCGCGTTCCGAGGGGCGATGACTCAACGCCTATCTTCACATCCCGCTGTCCGCATCGGACTGATCGGCCTCGGCACCGTCGGCACGGGCACCGTCCGCGTGCTGGTTGAACATCAGCATGAAGTTCAGCGCCGCCTCGGGTGCAAGCTGGAGCTGAAGACGATCTGCTCGCGCAGCATCCGGCGGCGCGATCTTTCCTGGTTGGGCCAGCCCGTCGAGATCACCACCGCCTGGAAGGACGTAGTGAGCGACCCGGCGCTGGACATCATCGTGGAGTTGGTGGGCGAGCTCTCGACTGCCCGCGCCATCGCGCACGCTGTGGTCGCGGCCGGAAAACATCTGGTGACCGCGAACAAGCAACTGGTTGCGGAGCACGGAATGGAGCTCGTCGAGCGGAGCCGCCGCGCCGGCGTGAGCCTGGGCATTGAGGCCTGTGTGGCCGGCGGCACTCCTATTCTCCACGCGATCCGCGAAGGTCTCGCCGGCGAGCACTTCACCGCCGTCTACGGCATCCTGAACGGAACGACGAACTATATTTTGACGGAAATGGAGAGTCGTGGCTGTGGCTACCCGGAAGTGCTGGCCGAGGCTCAGCAAAAAGGCTACGCGGAGCCGGACCCGACTTTCGATGTGGAAGGTTACGATGCGCGATACAAGATCGCGATTCTCGCTATGCTTTGCTTCGGCCAGCCTGTCTCAGTGGAAAAAATTCCTGCGGAAGGGATCACTCGGATCGAACGGGTGGACTTTGCCTATGCTTCACGCCTGGATCATACGATCCGGCTGATCGCCGTCGCCCGCCGCCAGGCCCGCGACACCGTAGACATTTTTGTCCGCCCGATGATGATCCCGCGCTCGGCGCCCTTGGCGGCCGTGACGGGCGCGATCAACGGCGTGCTCCTCGAAGGAAATAAGGGCGGCAATACGATGGTTACAGGTCGCGGCGCGGGCGGCGAGCCTACCGGCGTTGCCGTCCTTTCCGATATTGTTCAGATCGGCCGCGCGATCATTTCCGGCAGCCGCACCACCACTCCCTTCGGCTATACGGACTGGCACCCGGCACGCATGCGTCCGCCGGGTGAAAACTCGACTGCCACCTATTTGCGTCTTGTGGTGCGCGACCGCCCCGGGATTCTCGCGCGCGTGTGCGCCGTGCTGGCCCGGCACCGCATTAACATTGATTCGGTGCTGCAAGAGCCAGCGCATCCCAAGAGCAATTTGCCGTTTGTGATGACTCTGGAGCCCACCGCGGAAAAGCACATCACGCGGGCTGTCCGAGAAATTGCGCGCCTGCCCTTTATGGCGCAACCGCCTCTCGTGATCCCCTTTGCGTCACTGTCTTAAATACGGAACAAATCCCTTCACCCGCGTCCGCAGGCGGTAGACCGACGTCCGGGCGGTGATGTAGAGCGTGCGGAGATCGCGGTCACCCCAGGTGAGGTTTGCAGGCTGCTCGGGCATTAAAATAGTCCCCAGGTGCTCGCCCTGTGAGTTCCACACCCAGATTCCTCCCGGGCCTACCACGAAAAGATCGCCGTGAACGTCAACCCGCATTCCATCCGGGACGCCTTCATAGTTCTTGCTGTGTTCGTCTCCAAAAATGCGCCCTCCGCTGAGGGTGCCGGCCGCGAAGCTGTAGACGCGGATGTTTTTCTGAGCGCTGTCATCCACGTAAAAGCGCTTGCCATCGGGAGAAAATGCCAGGCCGTTCGGCTGCGTCAAATCCTTCGTGAGCAGCCGCACGTTCCCGTGCGCATCGAGCCGGTAAACGCCCTGGAAGGGGATCTCCTGTTGCTGGCCTTTCGGAAGGTCAAGCGTGGGATCGGTGAAATAGATGGCATGATCGGGCCCGAGCACCACGTCGTTGGGGCTGTTGAATTGTTTCCCTTCGTAGCGGCCCGCGAGCATCGTGTAGTGGCCGTCCGGTCCCACACGAATAATGCCGCGCCGCACGCTGGCGCAATCCAGGAGGTGATGCTGAAGATCATAGGTGTTGCCGTCCGGGTCGCCGAGCGCAATCACCTCCTCCTTGCGGCCCCCCGGATAGACCCGATAAATTTTATTTTGCACTTCATCGCTGACGTAAAGAAAATTGTGTGGGTCCCACACCGGCCCTTCTGTAAAACCGAATCCGGTCGAAAACTTCGTCAGCTTCGCGCCACGGGGCACCAGCTTCCAGAATGCGGGCGCGAGCGCTTGAAGTTCGTACTGGCGCGCAGGCTGGGGAGCACTCACGAGCTGCGCGGCAAAGCACAACGCGAAGATCAGAGTTGTAAGGAAATTTGGCTTATTCATGTTGAGCTTATTGCTTCGATCCCTCCCTTTCAGATGTCTACGGCGAGTCCCACTGTTTTGCCTTGCTGGCTTTCGAAAGAAAACTTACCAGGTCATCGAGCTGCTGCGAAGTCAGTTTTTCGGCGTAATTTGCGGGCATCAGAGAATGCGGCTTGTGACGCAGAACCGCGAGGTCTGACTTCATGAAAAGATGGAACGCGCCGTCAGGCGTCTGCAACTGCAGGGAGAAATTATCTTCATTCCGAGCGATGCCCGTGTACTGGCGCCCGTCCTTGGTTACCACCGTCACGGCATCCTCCTGCGGGCTCAGGTTTTTGTTGGGATCGAGAATCGCTTCGCGGATTTGTCTGAGCGAATGAGACGAAGCGTAATCCGAAAGGTCCGGCCCGAGAAAACCGCCTTCGCCGCGCACCGTGTGGCATCCCGAACAACCTGCGCCTCCGAAAAATAGCGCGCGTCCGCGCGCCGGATCTCCCGGAACCGCCAGAGGAGATTGAGCGCGGGAGTTTCCCTGGAGGACGCGAAGATAGTCGAGCACTCCCTGGATGCCGGTTTTGCCCAGGAAACTGAAGGAAGGCATCCCGCCTGCCGGAATGCCTTCCTGAATGATTTCGAAGACCCTCGCGTCGGAAAAACGTTGGACGCTCGGATTCGTTGCAATGTCCGGCGCATGCTCGCCGCCCCGGCCGTCCAGTCCGTGGCATGCCGCACAGCGTGAGGCGAAAATCTGGCGGCCCGCTATAAGGCTTTGATCTTGTCGCGCGCTTCGTGACCTGGAGCGGAACGGCGCGGCTGAAAGCTTCATGAAGGGAACGCCTACGACGACGATCAGCGCCAGCCATCGAGCTTCGCGCAAGCCGCGGGAAAGAGGCTTATGCCCGCCGCTGGACGCAAGAATGGAAAAGAAGTATATCTGCTCTCTCCTCAGGACGCCATCAACTGAACGCTTCGATGTTACTCAGTTTGGTTTAATTGTCAATTTTAGCTCTTGTCATCTAATGATGATTCATCCTACCATCAGGTTGTGACCCAGCAAGAAAGGTCAAATTCAAGCGGAAACGTAACTCTTCGGCAGCCGGCCCGCGCACAACGGCCCCAACAGCCCACCTCCACAATCACTACCGCGATCCATATCCCGAAGGATACCTGGAGTCTTCTTCGTGCTGTGGCATTTCGCCGCGCCCAAGATCGAGGCGGAAGGGCCTCCGTCAGTAGGTTACTGGCCGAGCTTGTGGAGCGCCACCGCGAAGAGTTTGAGCACGAAATCAGATAATTTTGCAGAATGCGCTCTTCTCCAGCCCGCCTTCGACGGTAGGCAACGGATTCAGGGACTCCGCCTTTGTCGGAAACCGGGATGTTCCCGTGCATCGCTGGGTCCCATGGATCGCCGGATTTTCCGCACATTTCGTTGATGATTGCCTTTCGAAATATCTCCCGCCAAACGGCAAGGCGGATCGCTGGGTTCTAGACCCATTCGCAGGCGTGGGAACCACACTCTTGCAAGCCTATACCCGCGGCTTTAATGCCGTTGGTTTCGAGATCAATCCGTACGCGGCATTGGCTACCAAGGCGAAGCTGCACGCGGTAAAGCTAAATACCTCAGCGCTTCGGGCTCAAGTGCTCGGCTTCGAAAAGTTCATGAAGCGCCAATGCGTTTCGACAAACGGCCATCCACGCTCAAAGCCGCCGTCGGGTTTTTCGGGGCGAACCCAGCTATTTAGCCCCGCGGTTGAGCGTAAAGTGCTTTTTGCATTGGATCGTATGTCCACCCTTCCGTGCGGGAGTCCGTGGTCGGCCTGACCGACGGCGCCCGCGCGTCCCAGCGTGCCCTGGCAGGGGCAGAAC
>JBOGJS010000298.1:0-5981 GCA_050745365.1 Terriglobia bacterium | reverse complement strand
CCTCAAGGGAAGCCGGAACTACACCAGCACCATCCACAAGATGCTAACTATTGAGCTTTTCCACCGCCTGTTTATCGACCCGCGGTGAGTGGGCATTTTCTGTTAAATAGGACTACTGGAAGGGGTTAAGTGCCGCCGCAAATTGCCCTTCTCGTTTTCGCCACCGGAATCCTGGGACTTTTTTGGCTCGATCGTGATTCAAAGGTAAAGACGTCCAAAGCCCTTTGGATTCCGGTGATGTGGCTATGGATCGCGGGGTCGCGGCCCGTATCCGCATGGCTGGCGGAGACTGGCTTGTGGAATGGTGCGCTTGTTTCGAACACAGCCAACGCCTACCTCGACGGCAGCCCGCTCGACCGGAACGTGTTCATGGTCTTATTGGCCGTGGGCGTGATCGTGCTTATCGGCAGAAGAGAGCAGGTCGCAAAGCTGCTACGAGGCAATGGCCCCATTCTACTGTTTTTTACCTACTGTCTCCTGAGCATTGCCTGGTCCGATTACTCCGATGTTGCCTTCAAGCGGTGGACCAAGGCGGTGGGCGACCTGGTGATGGTCCTGATCGTTTTGACAGATCCCCAGCCGAAGGCCGCGCTCAAGCGGCTCTTGGCGCGGACGGGTTTCGTCCTTCTGCCCGTCTCCGTGCTGCTTATTAAATACTACCCGGACCTGGGCCGAGCATACGATGCGGGGACGGGTGTCTGGGCAGCCTGGACGCCAATGTACACCGGCGTCACAACAACCAAGAACCTCCTCGGGTTGATCACCTTGGTCTTCGGCCTCGGAGCAGTATGGCGTTTCGCCGGAGAGCTTCAAGAGAAAGGCGACCCCCATCGGCGCAGGCGCCTGATTGCCCAATGTACATTGCTCGCGATGGTGTTTTGGCTCTTTTGGATGGCGAGCTCGATGACATCCCTCTCTTGCTTTCTTATGGGAGGCGGTTTGATCGCAGTAACAAGCCTTTCGAGATTGGGCCGAAAACAGGCGGTGGTGCACGCTCTTGTTCTAGTCATGCTGTCCGTTTCCTTGTTTACCTTATTTCTCGATCCCAGCAGCGGCGTGCTCGGGTCGATGGGCAAGGACCCGACGCTCACTGGCCGGACCGAAATATGGAACCTGGTGCTGAGCATGCCTGTAAACCGTTTGGTCGGAACCGGCTTCGAGAGTTTCTGGATCGGGCCGCGGCTCCAGCACATTTGGAGTCTCTACTGGTGGCACCCGAACGAAGCTCACAACGGTTACATCGAGGTCCTTTTGAACCTAGGCTGGATTGGCGTCTGTTTGTTGGTTTGCCTGCTTGTGACGGGGTACCGGAATGCGCTCGCTGAATTTCGCCGGGACCGGCAAACGGGCAGCCTCAAACTCGCGTACTGCGTGATCGCGGTGCTGTACAACTTCACTGAGTCCGCCATCAGGACCCTGAACCCCGTATGGGTTTTCTTTCTGTTGGCTACCGTTGCAGTTCCTGGAGTTGCGGTTGCGGAGGTTCCAGCGTCAGTCAATCACAGTGATGATTTCTTTGAGTGGGAACCACAGTCGGAAGCTGTGGCGGGTGGGGGGGGATATGAGGGGGAGGTTTGAAGCCGTTCGACCGGAGTGGTGCGTTCCGGCCCACCGCGGACGGCGTAAGGCGCCTCGCGGTGCGAGGGGCGGGGATCACAGTGTTTTCCGGAGGTCTGGGGCTAGGCATCCAGATCATCGCTACCGTAGTTCTGGCCCGACTCCTGACACCTTCAGATTTTGGGGTGGTGACCATGGTCACCACGTTCAGCCTGCTGTTCGTGAACTTTGGGCGGAACGGTTTTACGGAAGCTGTGCTACAGCGGGAGGAGATCGATCGCGTCCTGGTCAGCAACCTGTTCTGGATCAACTTGGGCGCAGGTATTCTTCTCACGGTTGGGTTCGCCGCCGCTGGGTCGCTGATGGCGCGATTCTACCGGGATCCCGTCGTGGCACGCGTTGCCATCGGCACTTCGGTGACAATTTTCATCGGCAGCACTTCAGTTCTGCACGGGGCCCTACTAGCACGGGCTATGCGCTTCTCCGTAATTTCCGCAAATGGCATCTTCTCGCGCACTCTTTCCGTGGCTGTATCAATCCTTCTCGCCTGGGCCGGGTGGGGCTACTGGGCGCTGGTTGCAGGGCTGATCGTGCAGCCGTTGAGCGCGGCCATTGGGTTATGGTGGCTCTGCCAATGGATCCCAAGCCTGCCACGGCGCGCGCCGGGCACGGCCGCGATGGTGCGGTTTGCGATCAACATTTACGGGCGCTTCAGCGTCAACTACTTCGCCCGGAATACGGATAATCTCCTGGTAGGATGGCGGTTTAACGCCCAGGCTCTCGGTTTTTACAAGAAGGCATATGACTTGTTTGCCCTCTCGGAGTCGCAGCTTGTCTCCCCACTGACCGTTGTCGCGGTCTCCGCGCTAAGCCGTTTCGACCGGCACTCCGGCCAATTCAGACGTTATCTTCTCGGTGCGCTGGGAGTCGTAGCATTCGTGGGTATGGGTGTTGGGGCGGACCTCTCTCTGGTGGGCAAGGATGTGATTCGCTTGCTGTTAGGGCCAGGCTGGGAGGAGTCAGGCCGAATCTTCACGTGTTTCGGACCTGGGATTGGGATCATGCTGCTCTACAGTACCCACGGCTGGATCCACCTTTCCATCGGAAGGGCGGACCGCTGGCTCCGTTGGGGAATTGTAGAATCTTCCGTCACATGCCTGCTGTTTTTGCTGGCGCTCCCGTGGGGCCCTGTAGGAATCGCTGTGGCCTGGACGGCGTCCTTCTGGGTCCTGGCGATCCCCGCGTTCTGGTACGCGGGACGGCCTATAAATCTTGGAGTCGCTTCAGTGCTTGCTGCCCTTTGGAAGTATCCTGCCGCCTCTTTCGTAGCGGGCTACGCCTGTGCCGCCCTTCTTCGCGGGACCCCGTTCTTGATTGTTGCATCGGATGCCGGGGTAGCGGCAGCTCGGATACTATTGGTCTCCTTGTTGTTTGGAGCCCTTTACCTCGGCACAGTCATCCTCCTGCATGGGGGATGCGCGCCTGTCTATCGGGTGGGGGCGCTCATCCGAGAGATGATCCCTTGGGAAAGGTTCTCAAGGCCGTCTCCAGCCATGGCCGGTGGCGTTGGAACGGGCGAGAACCTGCCGCTGACCGGTAAGAAGGGAGACGAGCTGGCCTCATGAGTTACCGGTTCGCCGGCGTTCGACAGCGATCGACCCCGGATAGAAAAGGGGAAATCTTCCGTCACAAAACGGCTCGAAAACGGGCGGCGCGTGGCCAATCCCGTTTTCTCAGCTCGTGCAGGCCGCTGCCGTCCCGGGCGCCCATCTTGGCGCGAAGATTAGTTGGGGGTAGCGGTGAGGTCTGTCGGCGGCGCCGGAGGCGTTCCGTACGCAGCCGGATAGCACGTGCTGGCGTCGTACAACAAAACGCCGTTGCCATAAGTGCTGTCCGCTGGCGTATTGACGTAACAAAGTTGTGCTGGGATCATGTTAGCGTGCCCGCCTACTCCTGATATGTTTCCCCCGCTCACGTCAGGACCTATCGAAGGCCACGGTGGCGTCCCCCACTTTGTGGCCCAAAACGGTGGCTGCGATGCAAGGTAGAACGATGCAGGCAGGGTTTCGCTTGATGGAACTGCATTGGCATTGATATACGGCACCGCTGTCTTGGGTATCTCAGACGAGTTCCACTGCGTCGAGCCGTTCACGGTATCGTAATTGCCCCAGCGCAGCAGAGTGCTTGCAACCAGTGAATCGTTGGCGGGCGGAGCGCTGCCATCTCTTCCACACTCACTGTAATCCCAGCCAATTTGATAAACGGTAGTATCGCAAGCCGATGTTGAGCCCGTCGAAGGAGTTACCTGATACTGAGTATCGTATCCAGAGGTTCCCAACACGTTGCCAACGATGTTGAAGCCCCGGCATCCGTACATCAGCATGACGGCGTTAGTATCTTCCGTTTTCCCTGACTGGGAGCCCGCCAGTTGATTGCGAAAGTACGTCTCCAGCCCGCTCGTTCCGTGAGTATCATCGCAGAATATGCCATTGAACTCGTTCCCCTCGAACAGGTTCATGTCGTTCCCGGCGTCATGTGAGGAGTAAGAAGCTTGCATCCACGCCGGTGAAACGTTGTAGTAATTTTTCACGGAATAGTTATAGCCAACGACATCGCCTGCTCCGCTGTCAAACATAATCGGAGAAGCGATCGTATCGAAGATGTTGTTCTCAATTAGATCATCGGAAGAGATGAGCGTTTCGATGCCATAGCTCTCCTCTGCCGCATTTTGCGTCCCGTAGAAATAACTGTCACGGACAACATCGCGAGCCGATTGGTAGAGCCACACATGATTCCGATTGCCGTCAATCGACCTGACGTTCTTCACCCAGCACTCGTAGCAGTTGTAAAAGTAAATTCCCGATGCAATGCTTGTGCCGCTTCCCGTGTTGTCCACCGTCATGTTTTCGACGCCAACTTGTGTAATCTGCGGAGACCACCATACGCGGGGTGTCTGCGAAGAACGCCAATTGTTCGCGTAAAGGCCGGGAGAAATCGTATACGTGCTTCCGCTTACCCCTGTGACGGTCACTACCTGAGCCTGGTCGTAGTCAAGACCGCTGATGGTCTGGCCACTGGCAGAGGTAGTCTCACCTTGCTCGTGACACGTATAAGAAACGTCGCAAACCAAATACCCGTCTGTGTCCGAGGTGTCATTGGCCTGGTCGAGGATCACGGGCTCGCCTACTGGGATTCCTGCAGAACCGATGCCTGAGAGAGTTATAGAGTTGGACCCCTTCGAGTATCCTCCCGACCACGTAGCAATGTTAGCGCCACCGGGGAGGACCGCCACACTATCAGCGTAATCGTATACAGAACTGATGGCGCAAATATCGCCTCCAAGGCCCCCGCAGACGTCACCTCCTGTGAACTTCAGAATGGTTTGGGTAGGCCCAGCGCCACGAAGCGTAACATTACTATGACCGCTGAAGTTGATTCCAGCCGTAATTGTGTACGTCCCAGCACTGAGAAAGACGACTTCGTTGGCAGGGCAGGTTGCCAGCGCCGCGTTGATTTGGACGGTCCCGGCGCTCGACGTCAGCGTGGCGCAAATCGTAGTGCGCGCTGGTATGCCGCCGGGTATGCCGACATTCGACCAGTTAATTGCCCGACTGGGATCAATGATCCCGGACCAGGCCTGAGCAACGGAATAAGTAGGGATGCAAAGTAGTGGAAGGAGCAACAACAGGACAGACCGTTTGGACTTCATTTCACTCTCCTTTTTTTTGTGTCATGCACCCCTCCCCCCACGAAAATTTAACCACTGCACGTTTGGTTGCCCGAGTGCCAAAAGACGCCATCTTAACCGATCACCTCCTGGCAATCAAGGTTTTTTACCGGCGGAGAGGTTTAAATTTTCCAAATGTTACTATATCGGCAACTTTGCTTCAACGCTTTAATGTTTTGTACATGACTTTAAAAAAACGCACGGTTTCAGTGCGCTAGCCGTAATTCTGCCGCGTACCTAACTGACACGGAGGCATGCAATGGCGGGACCAGCAGCCCAGCGGGCGCCGATTAAGCAGCCACAGGGTCTCTCCGGTAAGGTGCTTGATCGGAATATCTATGCGGATGGAGACTATCTACGCAGGGTTCCCAATTGGCATGTGGATGAGTCCCCATTCAAAGTGAATCAAATCCTGCGCATGCTCGGCGCCCATCATCTTCAGCCCAAGACCATCAGTGAGGTAGGCTGTGGCGCTGGGGAAGTCCTGAAGCTGTTGCAAGAGCGAATGGACCCGGAGTGCCGGTTCTCGGGATATGACATTTCACCGCAGGCGCTCGAGATGTGCAAGAGCCGCGCCAATGACCGGCTGCAGTTTAAACTCGCCGACGCCACCCAGGAGGAAGGGTCCTTTTTTGACTTGGTTTTGGTTCTCGACGTCTTCGAGCACGTTGAGGATTACTTTGGCTTTCTTAAGAGC
>JBOGJS010000297.1:0-10210 GCA_050745365.1 Terriglobia bacterium | reverse complement strand
ATACCGAACTGGCCCGTTGTCAGCTTGCCGAGCTGGTTTAGGCCGACCGAGGAGGTTGGGGTGGTTGACGGTGAGCTCGTGGTGGAGGATGCAGCCGGCGGGGTAAGCCCGATGGCCGCCATCGTGTCCCCGGAAATCGGTACTGGACTTAAGCCCAGATCACGTAAACGATCCCTGTCGGCCTCAAGGACGGTCACATTAATCAACACCTCCGCCTTGCCGCGGTCAAGATCGTGAATTAGTTTCTCCGCTGCGGCCACTTTTTCCGGAGTATCGTAAATCGTGATCGAATTCGTATCCGGATTTTCAAAGGCCTTGATGACGCCCGTCACATGCTCGACGGCGGTGAGGATGGCGGTGCGGTCCGTCGGCGTGAGGGGGTTCTGAAGATAAATGGTTCTGAGGACCTGCGGCTCCAGCTCCCGTCGATTGCTGGGCGTATCCGGAATGATGAGGAGCGTGTTGTGGCTGATCGGCTTCCAGAAAACGTCAGCCTCGGCGGCGGCAGCCCGCAAGGCTTGCCCAATCGTCACGTTCGACAGATCGAGCGAAACGGGTTTCGGCTGAAAATTATAATAAAAAACCACATTAATTCCAGCCAACTTAGCCAGCGTTTCAAAAACCCGGCGGCTGTCGGCGGAAAGTTGAAGATGGGTGATCGCTTGCTGGGGCAAAGGCTGTAACTTGACCCCCGTTGCGCCTTGGGCCGCTTCAGCCCGCTCCATCGACTTGCGGATGGCTTGCTCCCTGCGTGTCGCGGCAGCCGATTGCTTTAAAAGAATGCTTTGAAGCTCTTGCCCCGCCGCCTGGTTGCCGGGATCGATGCTGATTGCCTTTTGAAATTCACCCGCCGCAGCATCGGGCTGTCCTTCCGCAAGCAAGCGTCGACCGCGCTGCTCGTGAAGGATAGAGGCTTTTGATCGCGCCACCCTGTCGTAAATTAGGAAATGGGCGTTATTGGGCTGGTATTGAAGGGCTTTCTGGAAGTGGATGACGGCGTTATCGTAATCGTTCTGCTCCTCTGCCTTTCTCCCTTCCCGAAACGCAACGCTGGCAGGACTGCAACCGATACAGAGTAAAACGCCCGTAACTACCGCTGCTAGCCAGGCCCCCCGGCCTGCCTTCAGCCACGTCAGCCTTCCTTTCATAAACCTTCCGATTATCCTATATGCGGCGCGGGCAATGCAAGCATCGCCAGCGCACATCTTCGTGTCTGATGCTGCAAAAAACTGAGAGTTTGTCTGATGCTCCGGGAAGTTGTTCCTTGTGTTTCCTGGCGCCTTGGCGTGAAGGTTTTCTTTTCCACAGCTTCGCGTCAGAAGGGGAGGACCTACTTCACATCGGAAGGAATAATGCCGAACAGCGGCTGCCCATACTCAACCGGCTGCCCGTTTTCAACAAAAATTCGGGCAACCTCTCCTGCGGTTTCAGCGACAATTTCATTCATCAGCTTCATCGCCTCGATAATGCAGAGCACCTGCCCCGCTTGCACCGCATCCCCCACCTTCACGTAAGACGGCGTGTCTGGGTCCGCCGCGCCATAGAAGGTGCCGACGATCGGCGACTTAACCAGGTGGAGGCCGGGATGAACTTCTGCCTCGCTTGAAGTAACAGAACGAGCAGTGTCCACCGCCGGACTGGCAGGTTGGGGTGCCGAAACGGGGGCATCGCGTAAGGCGGGCGCCGCCTGAGCGGGTGGCACGGCTTCGTCCACGTGCCGCTTGATGCGCACGCGGAACCCGTTTTTTTCCATCTCAAACTCGCTGATTCCACGCTCGCTCAGCAGATCAAGGATGGCGCGGATATCCTCAAGCTCCCACACGGGCTTCGATCCCTCTTTTCTGGAAACTTTTCCAGCCATAATCAAAACTCTCGCTGCGCTCGGCTACGAAGTATACCAATGATCCGTAGCCGCCGATGTCAGAATTTCCGCTCCGTTACCCGTCACAAGGATTGTATCCTCGATCCGAATACCGCCCATCCCTTCAATATAGACGCCCGGTTCGATAGTGACAACACTTCCTGCGGGAATCTGCTTTTTTTCGGTTCGCCCCAGGCGCGGCCGCTCGTGGATTTCCAGGCCTACACCGTGCCCCGTGCTGTGCACGAAGAGCTTTTCGAGGCCACGCGCTCGAAGCGCTCCGCGCGCCGCTTCATCCACTGCTCCCGCTTTGACCCCCGGGCGCAAACTGTGGATCGCCGCGCGCTGCGCCTCAAACACCGCCCGGTAAAGCGAGCGTTCCTTTCGGCCAGGCGTACCCAAAAAGAGAGTGCGGGTCATATCCGCCATGTAGCCACCTGCCATGGCGCCCAGGTCAAAGATCACCCATTCAGCCGCCCGTAATAGCTTAGCGGATGGCCGCGCGTGAGGCAAAGCGCTACGCGCGCCCGAAGCGATAATCGTTTCGAAGGCCATCCCTCCGGCACCACGGCCCCTCATTCGATATTCCAATTCCGAGGCGAGATCCATCTCGGAAACACCCGGCTTGAGATGCTGCACCACTTCATCAAACACTTCGGAAGTGAGTTGGCATGCCTTCCGAATCCATTCGATCTCGAGCCCGTCCTTCACGACGCGGAGATCTTCAATCATCCCACTCGCCGGTTGCCAGGGGACGGAACCACGACTTTCCCCGCGCAGCTTCTCAAAACCGGAAAACGTGAGATGCTCGTCCTCAAACCCGGCTCGCCGATGCCGCCTTTGCCGCAACCACTTCCCGACAGCCAGGAAGATTCCGCCCTTTACCGTGATCACATCCACGCCACAAGCTTGCTCTTGCGCCTGGAGGCCGTAGCGCGGATCAACCCAGAGCACAGCGTCGGATTGGGACCATATGGCGGCTCCTGCGCTGCCTCGAAACCCCGTCAGGTAGAAAATATTCTCCGGCTTTGTGACGAGCAAGGCTGGAAGCCTTTTTGCTGCAAGCGCCTCCCTGAGCGCTTCCTGCCGGTTCCGAAAATGCTGAGCGTCCAACATGTTTGGCATATAGTATAAAGTGCTTTTTGCCGCAGCGTTCCGGCCAATGGCTGGACGCTGTTTGAACAGGGGAATGAAACTCTCCTACCTCTTAGCTCTCGATCAGGGGACCACAAGCTCCCGCGCTCTGCTATTTGACCGAACCGGCAGCGTCATCTCATCTTCCCGGCAGGAGATAAGACAGTATTATCCCCGGGATGGCTGGGTGGAACAGGACGCGGAAGAAATCTGGCAGTCGCAGCGCGCAGTGGCCCGAAAAGCGATCAAACAGGCCGGCGTTATGCCCGAGCAGATTGCGTCGATTGGCATCACCAATCAGCGTGAAACGCTCGTGCTGTGGGAGCGCAGGACGTCGAAGCCCGTCGCGCGCGCCATCGTGTGGCAGTGCCGCCGCACCGCCGCTGAATGTGACCGCATTCGCCACACGCCGTTCGGTGCCGTTCTGGGCAAAAAGACCGGCCTTGTGGTGGACCCGTACTTCTCCGCCACCAAGCTTGCGTGGCTTCTCAAAACCGTTCCTGGCGCGAGACTGGCCGCCGCGCGCGGCGACCTCGCCTTCGGCACTATCGATACCTGGCTTCTCTGGAAGCTCACGAGGGGCGGCGTTCACGTAACCGATGTCTCCAATGCCTCGCGCACCCTGCTCTTTAATATTCACACTCTTGCCTGGGATGATGAAATCCTGCGCTATTTCCGCGTTCCTCGCACACTCCTGCCGGAGGTCCGGCCTTCGAGCGGGATGTTCGGTGAAACCCGCTTACTCGGAGGCAGGCCCGTTCCCATCACCGGCGTTGCGGGTGACCAGCAAGCTTCGCTTTTCGGGCATCGCTGCTTTAAACCAGGCGCCATCAAAAACACCTACGGCACGGGATGCTTCCTGCTCATGAACACCGGTTCCAAAATCCCGGTGTCACGCAACGGCCTCGTCTCAACAATCGCCTGGCAGCACCACGGGCAAACCACTTACGCTCTCGAAGGCAGCGTCTTTGTCGCGGGCGCCGCTGTTCAGTGGCTGCGCGACGAAATGAAACTGATTAAAAACGCCGAAGAGAGCGAGCCGGTAGCCCTTTCCGTGAAGGATGCCGGTGGCATCTACTTCGTTCCTGCTTTTGTCGGGCTGGGCGCCCCGCATTGGGACTCCTACGCGCGCGGAACCCTGGTGGGGCTCACGCGGGCGACCAATCGAAGCCACATTGTACGTGCCGCCCTCGAATCCATGGCTTACCAGGCGCGCGATGTGGTGGAATGCATGGTGCGGGATTCGGGTTTGCGGCCACGCGTGCTGCGCGTGGACGGCGGCGCAGCGCGGAATAGCTTTCTCTGCCAGTTCCAGGCCGACATTCTGGGCATACCTGTAGAGCAGGCGCCTCTCCTCGAATCTACCGCATTCGGCGCGGCATGCCTGGCCGGGCTTAGCTGCGGCTTCTGGAAGGATGAACAGGAGATGGCTCGCGCTATTTCTGCAGTTCAGGGAAAAAGAGGCCGCCTTTTCGAACCCCAATTCAGCAGGAATTCGCGGGAAGCCCTCTATGCCGGATGGCAGCGCGCCGTAGAGCGCGCAAAAAGGTGGGCGCAATAACAGAAATCAAAAGGCAGAGGGCAGAAGATTTTTGACCATTTTAATTTCGCTTTTTGGATGCAATCAGAAAAAACCAAAAGGCAAAGGCCTGGGGGCTTTTGGTTTTTGGAATGCCTCAGAAGCTGCGAATTAATTAAGAAATCGCGGTTTTTATGTCCGCAAGTTATTGAACAACAAGTGTGCGGAAAATCCAAAATTCAATTTTTTCACAGCTTCTCAGCTTCGGGCGCGGACGTAGCGGCGGGTTTACCCCGCCAGCCCGAAATGGCGGCATAAGGCCGCCTCTACCTTGCTTTTTATTGTGCCGTTCCGGAGGGATTCGCCGCGCTCGCAGAAGTGCTGGGGCTATTAAATGTGCCAGCCGGCAGGTTTATCGTCACGTCCTCGTCCAGGCGCATTCCGATCAGGGAACCGGCGAGGAGTGTAGCCTCTTTTCCTTTTGGGATCACCAGCGCCGCAACACCGGCGGCAACACCAACGGCTATTCCTGGCCCAAGCCCACCCGCGGCGGCAGCGGCCGTGGGCGCAGCAAAAATCGCAAGCTGCTTCTTGTGCGATGCGCCTCCACCCTTGAGGTCGCCTTCCGGCCCGACGTTCTCGCTTCCGTTGTCCGCACTCGAAAAAACTTCTGTCAGGGAGCCGAGAATTGCCACCTTCTCTCCGTTGGGCATCTCGATCGTGTCGAATTCCACGGCCAGGTAGCCACCCTTGCCCCGGCGGCCAGCATGTTTCACTTGCAGAATCCGGCCATAAACTCTAAGCCCTTTGCGCAGCACAGTAATGTCTTCAACCTCAACCGGCTCAATGAGCGTGCAGATCACACGATCTCCCACGCGAGCCGTCTTCGAATTGATCGAGGTGTGCAGTTGAAGCTTGAATTCAGTTCCTTCCGGGATGGTAATCTCGTTGAGATCGTTTTGCAAAGCTCGCTGATCCGCTGTGCTCAGCGCGCTCTGCGCCTTGAGCGATACGGCAGCGCCCGAAATCATCAGGCTTGCCATAAGAAAAACCAGTAATCTTTTCACGCAGCAACTCCTTCGAAGAAACTCTTTATACTCTCTCCCTCTCCGCAAAGCACCCCTTATTTCATCATCAAAATCGCACCGAGTCAAAGCGAAACGTAGCAGGTTGCTGAAATGTCGGAAACTGTGAAAAACGACCCCTCATCCGCCCTCCTACGTCGGGCATATTCTCCCCTGGGGAGAAGGGGGGGAGCGTCGCGACCCGGATGAGGGGTTTTGATCGAAATTTTCGAAGCGGGGCCCGCGTGTGATACGCGTCGGTTATTGCGCTATCTTTCAACTAAGCACTATCCCTTTTTGAAGAACGACTTCGCTTCTTCAGGTTGCTGGCGTACCGGCAACCCTCGAAGCAAGTCTTCAACCGCTCCGGCAGAGACAGGCTCCACCGCACGCCGCCAGTAGGACACCTCCCTCAAGGCCGTCCAACCCTCAAGACAGGTCAAACATTCCGACACGTGTTTTTCGGCAGGCTCTTTGTCATACCATCCTGCTTGTCCGTCCTGAATGCGAATGAACTGCCTCAAGCTTGGACAGGCTTCGGTTCTTTGAGCGCGCAGGTTTCGGCCCAGTTTGAGCCAGGCAGCGGGCCACACGCACGTATTTTGCTCTTTTCCGAGGGCCGCTGAATAATCCGGGCGAAGCCGTTCGAGGCTTTTTTGAGCAACGGCAGGAGTGACCCGGAAGATTAGCTCAAGAGTAGAATCCGAGTAGCCGGCGAGTTTGAGGAAGAGGACTTCCTGGTGCAGCAGCGGCAGCCCCTTGACTAAGGCGCTGACTTTCTCCGCGGTCAGTTCCGCAGAATCTCTGGCATCCACCGCCGCTAGTCCCACTTCAAACAGGAAGGCGCGCAAGTCCAGCAGAAATTCCCGCTCGGAATTGCCCGAGAACTTCCCTAACGCCTTGAAATCTTCGCTGCACAAAGAAGTGAGTGCGTCACGCCAAAGGGTTCGAGGCTCCGAGCACTCCGGCAGGTAAATTCCGATCAGCGTCAAGGTGATCGGAGAGTAGTCCACAAGGAAAGCGCGCCACGCTTCCCTTTCGCCTTGCTTCGATCCATCGAGAATCTTGTGAAACGTTAACAACAAAAAGCTACCTCCGCCCCGCTTGCTCAATGCTCTCCCGTAGATGCTGGATGATGAGATTGGCGGTCTGAGTCACGGCTTTGCTGAGCGGCGGCGGGTCATAGGGCTGATGAATGACGTCCTGCCAGATGGCTTTTCCGTCCCGACCCGTAAGAAAAACCTCCGAATGAACCACCTTGAGGTGTTGCGAGTTGAAGCAAGTCCCCTGCAGGACGGCATCCGCCTTCTTGCGACCGTCCACGGTCCGGAAAGGACCATGTTTGGCGAGGTCCTGGATCAGTTGGAGATTCAGTGAATTATCCATCATGCCGATATAGACCGTCCTCACCCTCCGGAGCATGGGCGCATTCATGATGATGGCAGTGGTTGGACCCCCTAGCGAGGGCGCTACACCCAACGTGGGCCGGTTCTGTTCCGGGGCCTGCCCTAGTGTAGGCCTTTGCGCCTGCGAGTTGTTTTGTGCGCCGGCCGCAATCCCGGCGAAAAAGATAAGTGCGAAAAACAGGCTCAGTTTTTTCATGGCGAGCCTCCGTTCTGATACTAACGCTATTCTATCAAAGAAGCGGGTCCTCGGTTTGCCACCCAGCGCTGAGAACGTGTGAAAAAATTCGAATCTGTTACGCAAACGTCGCCGAGCGCCGTTTAACACGTTCTGACGTCCGTGGGGCGCCGTGGCGAATCCGCTACTCCAGCAACTCGCGGATGTAGGCATCATCTTGGGCATTAAAGAAATCGGTCGCAACGCCGACGACATACCGATATTGGAAGGGCGGACCGAGTGCAACAACGTTTCCCATCCAGCCGGTCGGGTCCGTCCACATCACCGGCCGGGTCCCCATTGCCTTGACGAGATCATCAAGGTCCCAATGCAGCGCAAAACCGGGGATGACCGCATCCCACAAGTCCGTGGCTATCGAATTATCCAATGCAGACCGCAGGCTATAAGGCGTGCGATCCAGCCAAATCTTGCCAATCCGCGGGTCAGCCGCCGCCGCGAGCAACAGCCAGATACCCCTCACGCCCCGGGCTGCAGCGTGAATCGAGGCTTGGTTGACATCCGGCCGGGCCGCCAGCAGATCAACTCCCCGCAAGATGTCATGGGCACGCATGGCCGGCAAGTTGCGGCCAATCCAATTTGCCTCGAGGTTGGTCACCCAATCTCCTGCCACCGGGCCTTCACCTTCGTTGCGGAAGAACACATCGGAACAGTGGCGGGGGTCCATCTCGAGCACCACTCGCCCCAGCTTAGCCATTCGCTCCGCCATCTCAGTGACCGGCATGATGCTCCAGATCTTGCTCCCTTTCACCATCAGCACTGCCGGCTTCTTCCCAGGGGACGGAGGAATATACAGCGTTCCGTCCAGCCATATCCCTGGCTCGCTTTCAAACTGGATCTTCTCCCGCCGCCCTTCCGGGGTATTCCAATTGTCCAATACCTTTACTTCCGGAGCCGACCGGTCCGTCGGAATCTTCAGCTTCACCAACTCCGCCCGCAACTCGGCGACCGTCTCCGGCCGCTCCTTGGCGTGAAACTCCGCATGCAGTACCTGATAGAGCTTACGGCTTCCCGGCAGATCCTCCACATTCCCGCTCTTCGTCGCCAAAAGCTCATGGTTCGTGTACATCTTCTTCACTGGCTCCTCGTGATAATCCCCCTGCCCGTTCTTGAGATACTGAATCATCCATCGGTAGACCGCTTCCCGCGCCACCAGCGGCATCCCGTGCGAACCCGGTCCCACCATAAAGCCTACCTTGTCCTCCGCCCCATACAGGCCATACCAGTTCCGCGCTTCCTCGTACACTAATCGCACCCCAGCCGGAGTGAAGTGAAATTGGTCGTGCTCAGTAGATTGCAGCAGCCACGGCGTGGGCGCCGACTCCTCCACAAAATCAGCCGTGTCCAACCCGCTTCCCAATTCGTCGGGAAAAACCATGTCGGTGTCCGGGCCGCCTGAGCCAAATAACAACTGGAAGGAACTGGGATAACAGCCGGGAATCACCACCTTGAGTCTCGGGTCCATGCCACCCAAAAAGGTCGTCAACGCCCCACCGCCCGAACAGCCCTCAGCTCCCAACCGGGTGGCGTCTACATCCGGTCGGCTGGCCAAGTAGTCGAGAGAGCGCATTGCATCCCAAATGAAATAGCGAGTTAACCCCTGACCAAGCAGTTCGGCTTGGGCTCCCATCTGGAGATGCTCACCAACCGCGTCAATAATGATAGGGCGGCCTAACTGCCGGCTGTACGTTTGTTCACGCTCGCCTTGACCGAGGGGATCGAACGCCAGCACGACGAATCCCTTCATCGCCAGGTTGGCGGCGAGCCTCTGATCTTCAGGCTTCCCTTGTGGCGTGTGGCCGGACTGCAAGAGCACGCCTGGATAGCGGCCTGGCTGCTTCGGCCGATACAAATCCGCGGTGACGTAAAGCCCCGGAAGGCTCTCATAAATTACTTTGTCGATGATGTACGAGCCGGCCTCGATGCTGCCGGTGACGCGGTCATCGAGTGGCCCGTGATAATCGGGCAGCCCTCCCAGATCCTTCAGCATGATTTTCCGCACCATCCGCTTGCGGCTTTCCGCCTGGGCTCGGGTGTGGATTTGGTCGACTGCCTTCTCCCGCTGCTGCAACTCATGCTGGGCGATCCGGTTCATCCAGCGGACGAGAGGATCGCGCGGGGGTTCTTGCGCAAAAGCCGAAGAGAGAAAACCGGCAAATAGCACCACGACGAGGCCTGCGATTTTTATAGCGAGTCGGGGAGGGCAGGGCGCGCGCCACCCTCCCACACCCTCCGCGTCACTCTCAACGAAAATCTTTTTCTCAAAGGCAGCCGAAGCGCCTTTCCCTGGAAAAGTTAAACCTGCTCCAGTAGCAACGCGACCATCCGTTTTCAGGAATTCTGCGCAAGCGATTTGCATCTTCCCTCCTCTTGGTAATGTCTAGCGGCTCGATTGAAAGGCCCCCTATGGATTTTCCCTCGGCTTCTGCGCGCCGTGCTTCGCAGTTTTTTCGATCTGGTCGGCGGCAAAAGGCAGTGCCATGACGAACAAAAACAACATCAGCACAGGCGACGTGCCAAAGTTGTATTCAAAAAATCCCTCGGCGATGAAAGCCAGCCAACCAGCGAGAGCAGCATGAGCCACCCAGCGCGAACGGACAAGCTTACGGCTTCGCCATAGGATGCCCCAGGCAAGCGCCAGCATGAACCAGAGCCAGACTGCCAAACACGGAAGCCCACGGGTCGCCGCAGTCTGGATGAAATCGTCGTGCAGGTGACCATGATATCCCACAATCGGAGGCTTACCTGGCCGGAGATAGAGGTCATAAACTTCAGGAATGTTGTCCGGACCCACACCGACCAGAGGATGCCTCTGAATCATCCGCCATCCGGCGTGCCACATCTCAAACCGCGCCGCCAACGAAGCGTCACGGGAAGGGTGTAAGACGGATTCCTCTCGCCGGCGCAACAGGCTTGGTCCGGCGATCAAGGTGATGGCCACCAGTACCGGAAGCGCCCAAAGCCACCGTACGCGCCAACGGGCTACCAGGTAGA
>JBOGJS010000296.1:0-27848 GCA_050745365.1 Terriglobia bacterium | reverse complement strand
CCCTTAAAGGGGCGCCCTTTCATAATGCGTGCCGATGGGGCGCGAACAAAATAGCGGCTTTAGCCGCTGCGAGCGAAGAACCAGGGGCTGAAAGCCCGACCTAAAGCCCGCCTGTTCCGGCACGGCTGAAAGCCATGCCCTGATACGAAGCCGTTCACAATCCGCTGCGGAACAACGACTTTGAGCCCACCCCCGGTGTCCAGCCGAAGATATAGGTAAAGATCAGCTCCCCAGGGGAGAAGGTGCCCAACGTAGGAGCTCTTGCTACCGAAATGCTCCTTGTAGAACTGCAACCTTCTCCTCAGGGGAGAAGGCGCCCGACGTAGGAGGGCAGATGAGGGGTCGTCTTTCATAGTTTGCGCGGGTAGTGCAGACATGCGCTCCCAGCATGTCTGCGATATTTTTGGGTTACCATCCCAGAATGCCCCTATGGTCACAGACATCACAAAACGATGTCTGCGCCACCCCCGCGCCTGCAGGGGCGATTTGAGTCGATGGCAGAGAAGAAGGTGACAGAGCGCTTCGTGTCAGTTGGAGTGATGGCGGGCATTCGCGCCCCGCTCACTTACCGGGTTCCGGAGCCGCTCGAAGTGTGGCCCGGCCAGCGCGTCCTGGTTCCGCTTGGCGCCCGCAAAGCCCCGGGGATTGCCATTGAGTCGGTAGCCTCGATGGAGCCAGGTATCAACCCGCGAGACATACTGCGAGTGCTTGATCCGAAGCCGCTGCTTTCATCCGAGCTGCTCGCTCTGGGACTTTGGATTGCCGAGTATTACCTGGCGCCGGTCGGCGAGACGTTTCGCGCCATGCTTCCCGTAGGCTCCGAAACCCATCCGACCCAGGTTATTGCGCTGGCAGAAGCGGGGAAGAAGCATCTCGAGGATCTCCGCGCATCGCTTCTTGAAGAAATCCGCAACGGCGATGAGGCGGTTTTTCTTTCCTATCTCGAAGCCCACCCGCAAGCCGCACTCGAAACCGTGAGGCGAAAGTTTCCGCAGCTCTTCTCGAAAGCCGTAAAGAGTGACTGGGCAACCTTAACTGTTCTCGAGCGGGACCGCCGAAAAGTCCTGGCGGTGCATCTCGCAGCCGAGCCACGAACGGAAAGCGAGCCCCGGCGGCGGCTCTCACCCGTGAAGCGGCGAATCATCGATGCTTTAAAAGAGCAGGGTGCCTTCCAAGATCATCGGGACTTGCTAAGGCAGGCGCGATCGAGCCTGGCAGTCTTGAGAGAGCTTCACGAAGCGGGCTGGGTGAAGCTGGCGGATGCGAGGACAGCCGACCGTCAGGACGGCCCTGGCTTTTCTGCCTCAAGCCTGGGCTTGCTGAAGCTCGCAGCGGGCCAGTCTTCAGCACTGGAGGCGCTCAAAGCGCGCCTGGAGGAGAATGAATTCAGCGTTTCTCTGCTCCACGGCGTCACCGGTAGCGGCAAGACCGAGATTTACATGCGCCTCATCGCGCAGTGCCTGGCGCGGGGCCGCTCCGCGCTGCTGCTGGTTCCTGAGATCTCGCTCACCCCAATGCTCGAGGCGCAATTCGTTCAGCGATTTGGAAGCCAGGTTGAGGTCCTGCACAGCGGCTTGAGCGCCCCTCAAAGGAGGGAAGCGTGGTGGCGTGTGTGGAGGCATGAAGCAAAGGCCGTGTTGGGAACGCGCTCGGCCGTATTTGCGCCGCTCGAAAATCTGGGCTTGGTGGTCGTCGACGAGGAGCAGGACGGAAGCTACAAACAGGGGGAGGCGCCGCGATATCACGGTAGGGATGTAGCGGTAGTCCGTGCGCGGCTGGCAGGGGCTTTGTGTCTGCTGGGCTCGGCGACGCCATCGCTTGAATCCTATTGGAACGCGCAGCAAGGCAAGTATCGCCTGCTCACGCTGACTGAGCGGGTCGCGGGCCGGCCGCTGGCTGATGTTGAAATTGTAGACATGCGGCAAGAGTTCCGCGAGACGCACACGCAGGCGCCAGTCTCACGCCGCCTGAAACATGAAATTGAAGCGCAGCTCGCATCCGGGGCGCAAACCATGATCCTTCTGAATCATCGCGGCTACTCCTGGTTTCTCCTTTGCCGGAGCTGTGGGGAAGCGATCACCTGCGTGAACTGTTCCATCTCCCTCACTTATCATCGCCGCGAGCATCGCCTCATCTGCCATTACTGCGGATATGTCGGTTCCGTTCCCAAGAACTGTCCGTCATGCGGCAGCGAGTATCTCCACTACGTGGGCGAAGGAACGGAGAAAATTGAGGACAACCTGACCGCGATGTTTCCGCGCGCGCGCGTCCGGCGGCTCGATCGCGACGTGGCGCGGCGTCCTGGGCATTACCAGCAGGTGCTTTCCGATTTCCGTGACGGCAAAATTGACATTCTCGCCGGCACACAGCTCATCGCCAAAGGTCATGATTTTCCGGCGGTCACGCTGGTGGGGGTGATTTCAGCCGACATGGGACTTCGGCTGCCGGATTTCCGCGCGGCGGAGCGCACGTTTCAACTTTTAACGCAAGCGGCCGGGCGTGCGGGACGCGGAGCCTCACCCGGCCGGGTGCTGGTGCAAACGTTCTATCCGGAGCATTATGCCATCCGTTTCGCTGCAGACCAGAACTACGCTGGTTTCTTCAGCAAAGAGATCAACTTTCGCCGCATGATGCACTATCCGCCGCTCACGGCGCTCGCGAACCTCATCGTTCAGGACCAGAAGCTTCAACGCGCGGCTGAAATTGGACAAGATCTGGGGCAGCTTATTGCTCGGCTGGCGGACGCGCGCGCGACGCGCATTTTCGGTCCTCATCCCGCGCCGCTCTCCAGAATCGAGGGACGATACCGGATTCAGATTTTGATCAAATCCGCCTCGCGACCGCTTCTGAACAGGCTTTTGCGGCGTGTCGCTGAGGAATGTGAACTGCGGCGGATTCCTCCACGCTCCGTGGTGATTGACGTGGACCCCGCCAGCATCCTGTAGTAAGGTTGGAACGTCATGCGGAAGATACCCAAGGCCACTGTCGTGCTGGCCGCTCTCGGCTTGATGGTGATTTTTGATTTGGGGGCAGTCGCCCATCCCGGGTTGGGGCCCCGGGAAAGCACAGGAACCCTTTCTCGATGCGCGAAGGCGCAGGATTGCAAACTCGCAGCCACTCCGCCTATGGGCTGGAACACCTGGTACGCTTTTGGCGCTCACGATACCGAGGCCGAAGTCCGAGCCGCAGTCGACGCCATGATATCAAACGGAATGAAAGCCGCCGGCTACCGGTACGTGAATCTCGATGACGGCTGGCAGGGCAAGCGTGACGCGAAGGGCTTTATTCATCCCAACGCGCGTTTTCCCGACATGAAGGGCCTCTCGGACTATGTGCACCGGCACGGGTTCAAGTTTGGAATCTACTCTTCGCCGGGACCGAAAACCTGCGGCGGATTCCCAGGAAGTTATGGGCATGAGATCGAGGACGCCGAAACCTATGCAAGATGGGGCGTGGACTTCCTGAAATACGACTGGTGCAGCGGCGGCAAGGTGTATAAACCCAATCAACTCCAGGCAGCCTATGAAAAAATGCACCAGGCCATGGTGCATACCGGCCGGCCTATGGTTTACAACCTTTGTGAATATGGAATGGAGGCGCCCTGGCTATGGGGCCCTAAGATTGGCGCGAATTCCTGGCGCACATCAGGCGATGTGAGCAACAGAATCGATTTCGAAGAATATCAGAGGATGATGTTTGTGGGCTTCGGCCAGGCCGGCTTGGAACGCTATGCCGGGCCCGGCCATTGGAACGATCCCGATTATCTCCAGATTGGGAATCGCGGCCTTGATCTCGACGAAGGCAGAACTCAAATGAGCCTATGGTGCCTGCTGGCCGCACCGCTGTTTTCAAGCACGGACCTCACCAAGCTGACTCCGGCGGAAGTAGCTATTCTGACCAATCCTGAAGTGATTGCTGTAGATCAAGATCCCGCGGGCATTGAGGGGCATCGCGTCAGCCAAGCGGGCCCCGTTGAAGTATGGGCAAAACCGCTCAGCGGACGTCGTTGCGCTGTGGGTCTCATTAACTCCGGAAATTCTCCTCTTCCCGCCTCCATCCGCTTCAGCGACATTGGTTTTACTCACGCTGTCCACGTTCGAGACCTCTGGAATACGAAGGATCTGGGCATATTTAAAGTCGATTTCAAAACCATCGTGCCGAGACATGGAGTGGTGATGATTGAAGTCCACTAACCTCGGCTCTGGTAGGCCCCTATGCACACCTGGTGAGAATGACGCCTGACGCCCCGGAAACCTCCTCCAACCCCATCGAATACAATCGAGCATACATTTGGACCATTTCACTCATTGCGGCCCTGGGCGGGCTGCTGTTCGGCTACGACTGGGTGGTGATTGGCGGTGCCAAGCCTTTCTATGAACAATTCTTCCACCTGACAGAACCTTCACAGCGCGGCTGGGCAATGAGTTGCGCACTGGTAGGCTGCATGGTGGGAGCGCTCATTTCCGGGAGCCTCAGCGACAAGTATGGGCGCAAGCGCCTCCTGATCTTTTCAGCAATCCTGTTTGCCGTTTCTTCCGTCGGCACGGGGATGTCCCACACCTTTGCCGCTTTCGTCCAATGGCGGATCAGCGGCGGCGTAGCGATCGGCTTCGCTTCTAATCTCTCGCCCATGTACATTGCGGAAGTCGCCCCGGCCCGCGACCGGGGTAAATTGGTTTCGATCAACCAACTCACTATTGTCATCGGCGTCCTGCTCGCGCAACTGGCGAACTGGCTGATTGCCAAACCCATTCCTGCCAACGCCACGGCCTTGGACATACTGAACTCCTGGAACGGCCAAACCGGCTGGCGCTGGATGTTCGGCGTCACGGCCATTCCGGCGATGGTGTTTTTCACCGGGATGCTGTTTGTCCCGGAAAGTCCCCGCTGGCTCGCTCAGCGTGGTCGGCCCGAAAGAGCCCTCGAAATCCTGAAGAGAATCGGCGGCGCGGCCTACGGCGCGCAGGCGCTGGATGGTATCGAGTCAACGCTGACGAACGGCCTCAGGAAAGCGAACTTCAAAATCCTGTTTGAGCCGGCGATGACCAAGGCACTTCTCATTGGGGTCGTACTGGCCGTTTTTCAGCAATGGTGCGGGATCAACGTAATTTTCTATTATGCGCAGGAGATTTTTTCTGCCGCAGGTTATAAGGTTTCCGACCTGCTGCTGAACATCCTGATCACCGGCGCGACGAATCTTATCTTTACGTTTGTCGCCATCGCCTTGGTAGACCGATGCGGCCGCCGCCTTCTGATGCTGATCGGTGCCGCCGGCCTGGCCGTCACTTACATCCTCCTGGGCGCTGGCTACGCAGCTCACAGCCACGGGCCACACATGTTGCTGCTGGTGATTGCTGCCGTCGCGATTTATTCGATGTCTCTTGCTCCCGTCACCTGGGTGGTGATTTCAGAGATTTTTCCAAACCGCATTCGCGGCCTCGCCATGTCGATTTCGGTGATGTCGTTGTGGATTGCCAGCTTCATCCTGACTTACACTTTTCCGCTGCTCAACCATGGAGTCGGCTCCGCCATAACGTTTTGGATTTATGCTCTCATCTGCGTAAGTGGCTTCCTGTTCATCAAGCTCCGTCTTCCTGAAACAAAAGGCAAAACGCTTGAGGAGATTGAGAAGCTGCTTTCCTGAGTGCAGCTTCTGACAACGGGCAAGCAAAAAGCGTCACGCAAACGCGTCAAGCCGCCAAGCGGCATTGATTTATTCACATGTTCAGCAGCCCTGCGTTAGCAGACTGGAAGCCGGCAATCATTCGCTATGCCTCCCCAAAAAAATGCGCCACAACGGCTACCCATGACTACTACCCAGCCTGCCCCTTTAGGCTTTCTTAACCCAGATGGGGCTCGACCAAGCCATAACGATTCGGTTTCGTACGATTCCCGCCTCCCGGAGTCGCATGTAATAGATGGAATCTCTTTCGAAAGTTCTATCCGCTTGAGCCCAGGTGAAATCGGCAGCTTGTGGGCGGAGGGTATAGATCACCTTAAAGGCATCCTCTTGAGCCCACATGAAATCGTTCTCTTGAGGGCGGAGGGTATTAATCACCCTAAGAGCATCGGCCGTTCCGGAGTAACGCAACACCTCCACTAACTCAATCAAATTCGTACCGTGCGCCTCGATGGCCAAGCGTGGATGGCCCGCCACCCTAACTTGCTGACCCATGGGGTGCCCGTCAATCGAGAAATCCAGAAGAATTTTTGAGCCCGTTGTGCCGTAAGTTCTCCGGTGATAAAGGCCTTCGAAGATTTCATCCCGGGTGAGACCCGACGCAACTATCGCAGCCAGCCCATGTTGCGGCTGGCCCGGCTGGCCTCGGTGATCGTCAGATGAGGCGATGGTGCTCAGTTCAAGACCCTTAGCCCAGGCATCCTGGGCGTATTGCGGTCCTTTTACAGATTTGCTGGGAGTCGTGAACATGCTCCGCTCGAAAGAGAGGGGACTCCACGGGTCATAAACCTCGCTCGATCCGTGCGCCGAGTAGATCTCGATATTCCGCTGGAACTCGGGATTGGAGGGATACCAGAAGATCGGGAAGGGCATCTTGCCGGTGTGATGGGGAATCGTCAAGGCCTCACCCGCCTTCAGCGCCGCCCATATCTTCGGGAGGGTGGCATCTGTCTCGTCGAAGAGGGGGCCAGGCCTGCCGCGAAAGTAGATATTGCGGTGCCCGTAGGGAGCTCCCATCGAACACTCATAGGCCTGGATCGTCACAAACTTTCCCGGCTCGTAATACTTGTCAATCTTTGCCGTGTATTCGGCCCAGACCTCAGGAGCACCCGGACCTAGTCCTTTTGCGTAATGGCCGACCTCCGGGCAACTGTGGTCCGTCATGGCGTAGAAATCGAGACCCGACGTGTCGCGTGCGTATTCAAAATTCTTCCTACCCACGGCGTCGACACTGTAATGGGTATGGGAGTGGAGATCACCCCAGTAGATATTGAACTCCGGCTCCTGCTCAAACACCTTCATGGGGTTTCCGCGAGCAAAAAGCGTTCCACTAGCATTTTGCGCCTGTACGCGCACGATTCCGGTCGCTCGCGGGACTAATCTCACCCTTGTCCACGCCCGCCCTGAAGAAAACTTCGCGGTGGAAGGTGCTTCCACATCTCCGTGAGTCACACGGAGGCTCACCTCACCGTCATACGAATCGGCGGGGTTTTGATTGGCATCCACCACCGATAGCAGAAGCTCCGCCGCCTTTCCGCGCACCAGGGTGGACGGACCCGAAAGCAGAAGCTCGACCGCCGGCCCGGCGTTGCAGATGAGCGTGGGCCGATCAGGATGCAGGCGGAAATTTCCCGTTCCGTCTGTATCCACCGCCGTCAGGATGGGCTCCGGTCCAGTGTTGATAAAGGCGGCCAGCATTCCCCGGCTTCCGGCTGAGGTGTCGCCGTAAGTCAGAGAAAGCGTGTCACCCTCCTGTAGATCGTCACTCAGAACCCAGACGCGAGTGACATAAATGTAACGGTTTATCTGTCCGTCCAGCCCGCGGCGATGAGTTTTCACCAGCACCACTTCCGGCCCCGCCTGGCCATCGATCCACGTCCGCAATTTGATGCCTTCGCGAGAGCAGGAAGCGCCTACGTAGTTATCCATATGGGGATCCGAGGCCTGCAGGCGAGTCACGGAAACGCGAATCTGGGCGAGCCAGGGATTCGGCAACTGTACCTGGATGCCTCCGTTCTTCTTCAGGCCGCCACTGCCCACTTTGTATGTCACCCTCCAGGTACCATATGCTCCTGCCGTTCCTTCTGAAGGATCAACGGTCACGTGACCGCTCGGCGGAGGGCCGGGCGACAACATCGGCGGAAGGCTAGCCGACAACGTTGGCGCCGGCTGCTCGCCCGGAGGAACTTCGCCAGGGGATGTCATGGGCACGGCCAAGGTGCCCAATGCCGCCGAGCCTGCTTTGATAAAATCTCTTCGCGAATGTTTCATCTGAGCGCTCCTGATGCGTCGTACAAGGAATGCTTTACATTCTTTTTCTGTGGCGGCACCTCGGTTTTCGTGCATGCGCCGCCTGATATTTCTGTTTTCGCTCCGCAATATCTGTGGGTTGATGCGGACGCGGAGAGGCACCATTTCCAGACGTACCCTGAAACTGTGCCAGCACTTGCGCTGGCGCACCGGCAGGAGTGATCGAACGCGCCACAAAAAGCCTTGGGCACGGTTTTGCAACGCTTCGATCGACGCTGCAGCAGCATAGCTGAAGCTAGCCCTGGCAGAGGCAATGCGACCCCTCAACCGCCATGGGTCAGAACGAAAGCTGCAGCGCAAACCGGATTTGCCGCTGCCCCGTCGCCGAGCTGATTGTATCGTAGCCGTTGAGGCCCGAGACCAGTCCATTTGTGAACCGGGCACTCGACACGTTGGCGGCCGGGTTTGCAAACTGAGGAGTATTGGTGAGGCCGTAGGCCTCCGCGCGGAATTGGAGTGTGAAACGCTCTTTTATCTTAAAATCGCGCGCGAGGCTCGCGTCCATATCGAAAAAACCGGGACCACGCAGAATGTTTCTTCCGCTGGCCCCAAATCGCACCGTCTTGACCGGCGCGAATGCATTCGGGTCGAAATAGGGCTGGCCCGGCCCGTGGCCGCCCAGGATGGCAACCTGCGATTTCACCTGGTCGGCGGTTTGGGTGTTCCCGGGAGCATTCAGCGAGGCTCCCGAGGAAGTGACCGTAAACGGCAGCCCGCTCATCCGGCTCAGGATTGGGCTGAACGTCCAGCCGCCAAGAATGGCCGCGCCCAGCCCATGTGTCACCCAGCGTTGGTTATGGCCAAACGGTGCAGCCAGGACGCCATAAAATTCAAAGTTTTGGGTACGGTCGTAACCGGCCGTGGCGTAGTTGCGGCTCAGCATTGGCCCCCAGTTCCAAGTCAGGCCATCCGCCGCGTCATCGATGTAATCCATAGCTTTGGAATAGGTGTAAAAGGCTCCGAGCTGAGCCGCCCCCACGCGTCGGGTTACCTGAGCTTGCAGAGCATTGTAAGCCCCCGTGCAGCAGGGGGCGAACTCGTTGATTGCGTTGGCATTGCCGAACAGTTTAAAGAGCGGCGTTCCGGCGCTGCCACCACCCGGTCCAGCGGCGTTGACGTCGTTTGATGCAATCGCTCGAATGGTGCGGGTTCCCACGTAGGCTGCTTGGGCGTTAAACCCCTTCCCGACAGCTCGCTCGACGGTGAAATTGTAGGATTCCGTATAGCCACGATGGAAGTTCTCTGGAAATGCATTGGTCCCAAGATACGTCGGTAGCACGAATTTACCGAGGCTGAGGTCAGGGCCGGTAAACGCTGGCAACCCCGTGGCGAGGCTGCCGGCAGCAAAGTAGGAATTGACGCCGGCGATTTGCTGGGAGATAGCAACGGGGTATATTTTTACCATGCACTCGAAGGGATAAGGGTAGCTGCTGAGACCGAAACCGGTCCGAACAACAGTTTTTTCATTCACCCGGAAGGCAATGCCCAGCCGCGGGTTGAGTTGGCCACGGCCTGCATCCACGTAAGCGTTGGACGGCACCCCGCCCACGCCTCCTAGATATGAGAGGTTCGTGGTTGGATCGTAATTAATGCCGCCGAAGTGAGCCTGCGTTGGATAAGGATAAAATTCGTAACGCACTCCGTAATCGACGCTCAGCTTCCGCGTGGCCTGCCAAATGTCGCGCGCATAGAAGGCATATGTGCTCTCGCGTGCTGATTCGGGGGCAATATAGTTGTAGTCTTTTCCCATGGACTGCGGGAGGCCCAGGAGAAAATCAGCCCATGCGTTGTAATTGTTTGGCGCGGGTCCGCCGTTCAATGCCGTCAAACCCCCGGTAAAGCTGAAGCCGCCCCGGGCTCCGAAATCAATGCCGGTTGCGTAATGGTTGATGTCGAAGCGGCCGATACTGGTTCCGAATCGAAGAGAATGCGTGCCCCTAATCCAGCTCAGGTTCGCAGAGTAGATGAAGTCAGGATCGCGAAAGATGAAGGGATTAGAGACGCTCGAGTTACCCAACGAAGTGAACCCCGAAATCAGGAAAGCCGGATAGCCGCCCTGCAGCAGGTTTGGGCCGTTTGTGCCAGGAATATGAAGCACATTCAGGCCATAGTTTTGCGTGATATCAGTATTTTCGGCGCTGAGGCCCTGGCGTGTGAATCCGACGTTTGCGTCGAGCAGGAGATGGGGAGTGAACGTGTACGTTCCGGCTAAGGCTGCGTTCTGCGTTAAGCCGTACGCATTGCCTGGCTGGGATGTCTGGCCGAGGGCGGGGCCTCCAGCAGGGCCAAGCACTTGTGGATCGAATACAAACGTGGGCTCGGCGCTATAGCGGCCAAAAATCGTGCTCCTCTCCGAGGGATTGTAGTTGATCTTGAGGTCCACGCTATCGCGGTTGAACCGAAGATCGCCGGCGCTGAAGTAATTATCGGCAATCCCAGTTCCAAAGTTGGGCGAAGGAATGAGCGCGGTCATCTTCTGGGCCGCTGAACTCAACATGGAAACGGGAATCTGGTTGCTGGGAAACGGAGTCCGTCCCGTCCCGTCGGGATTTCCGGCAAGGGGATCGTAGATGGTCGTGCCTGCGCCTGAAAGATCCCCATTACGTATCGCCAGCGTGGGAACGGAATTCAGGGTCGAAACAGCCTGGCTCAGCCGATACCGTTCCCAGTCCCCAAAAAAGAATAATTTGTTCTTGACGATCGGCCCACCGAGGTTAACGCCAAACTGATTCAGAATGTCCTTGGGGTTCCTGGCTCCGTAAAAGAAAAAGTTCCGGGCTTGCAGCGCGCTGCTCGTGTTATATTCCCACGCCGCCCCATGAAAGGCATTCGTTCCGGATTTGATTGTCACGTTGCTAACTGCTCCCCCCGCCTGCCCCTGCTCGGCGTCGAAGCCACCGGTCACAATATTGACGGCCTGGATCGCGTCAGCCGGTGGCACATAGGCGATGATGTTAAGCTCCCAATAATTAGGATCGGCGGTGCCGTCGATCAGAGTCCAGTTGCTCTCATTAGAACCGCCATTAACATTCATAGCCAGCGAACCGGTTGGATTCGCCGCAAAGGAGTGTTCTGCAACCGGCGGACTGGATCCCGGAACCAGTTTGTAGAGCGTCTGGAAATTGCGGTCTGTTCCCAGCGGCAGGTTAGCAATCTGCGTGGAGCTGATCTCCGACTTAACATCGGCACGATCGGTCTGAAGCGTGTTGGTCGCGCTGGTCACTACGACCTTCTGACTCGCCACAGCGACCTGCAACTGGACATTCACGCGGATTTCATTGTTGGCATCCAGGCGCACGTTCGTCCGCGCGGCGGTGGCAAAACCTGTAGCCGAGATCGTCACCCGATACGTGCCGGGTTGAAGGTTATTGATCAAATAAACGCCCCGGGCATCCGTAACTGCCTGCTTCGCGATACCCGTTGCCCCGTTCACGGCCGCCACTTTCGCTCCGGGAACGGCTGCATTAGACGGGTCGGTGACGTTTCCCGTCAGCGAGCCGTAAAGCACCTGGGCTCGCGACTCCATCGGCCAAGCCAATGCCGTCAGCAATAAAGCCATGCAGATTCCCACGCACTGCCGCCAGTCTGCGTGAAACCGTCCGCATGGAGGTGTTGAGACCGTCGTGAATTCACTCATCGGAATCTTCCCTCCCGTTGCCGCTTTCCTCGCCGGTAAGGATCAGAAATGAAAGGCGCCACGCTGCAACCGTCCTTCCCTCCACGCCCAACCTTCTGCCAGCGATCCCTCTGTCTATATCACTAGGTCACGACCGTGTCAAGAAAAAGTTTTCAGCATTTTAAAAAATGATTTTCCCGGGCTAACTTATTACCAGCATGAAAACTATAGAGCAAGTCTGCCAGCGTCCCTAATTGGCGATGCGCCTGTTCCACGCGAGATGTAGATAATATTTTCTTGACGCTTCCGCAAGGCTTTCAATAGACTGGTTATGACTCTCGTCAGGCGGTCTCTGCTAATGCTGCCAGGTGAGCGCGGTTATTACGCGCGGTCACATTTTGGTATAAGAAGGCTTACCGACGCTATCGTATGGCCCCAAAAAAGGTTAGGCTTCAAGACGTTGCCCGCTCCGCGGGTGTCAGCCTCACTACGGTTTGGAGGGTAGTGAACCGAACTGGACACGTCAGTCCCGAAATTGCGGAGTCTGTACGGAAGGCCGCTGAAAAACTGCAGGTGGACCTGCGCCGCAGGGCGGGGACAAAACTGATTGCATTTCTTCTCGGCAATCGTGATCTGCTGCACCCGTTTCATTCCAGGATCCTGGCGGGAGTCGAGTCGTACTGCACGCAAAGGGGCTACCACGTGGTTTTTCTTTCAGTGCATTATTCTCTAGGAACAGCGTGGAATGAACTCTCCGTGCCGAAAATCCTTCGGCGGCGGGACTTCGTGGACGGCTTCATTCTGGCGGGAGTCCACGGGCAGAATCTCCTGGACCTGCTTGCCCACTGCGAACTGCCTCTCGCCGTTCATGGCAACAACGTCGTGGGCCCCTGGCGCGACGACGAATACGACTCGGCCTGGCACGATGATATCGACGGGGAGTACCGGATGACCACCCGCCTGCTGTCAAAGGGCCACCGCGATGTCTGGTTTGTCGGCAACCGTCGCTTCACATGGTTCGAGCGCTGCTATGAGGGTTACGCCCGGGCGATGGCGGAGGAGGACCTTGCGCCGCGTTGGGTTGGTCTCGATTTGGAGCAGCCTCGCGAAGTCGGCTATCTCGCAGTGAAATCGATACTATCGCAAGGAGGGCCGGTGAGCGCAATCCTCGCCGGCTCGGATGCGACCGCCCAGGGCGTTTATGACGCCTTGCGCGATTGCGGAATGCGCGTGCCGGAAGACATCAGTGTGGCCGGCTTTGACGACATCGAAGCCGGGGCATTGCACCCGCGTTTGGCCACCGTCCATGTCTTCCTGGAAGAAGTCGGTAAGCAATTAGCGGAATTCGTGCTGCGACGGATTGACCAACCCCGCCTCGCGCCACAGAAGTCGATCATTCCGACCAAGCTGGTCAAGGGTCAGTCCATTGCTCTCGGACCCGTCACCCAGGGCAATATCCAAAAGCGGGCCTCAACCTTGGAATCCAGGAATTCTCTTCCCGGAGAGAGGGTGTGAAAAAAATCGCATGGACCGAAGCATTTCCAATCCTTCGGCGGAGCCAACGGCCGGTCCAGTGCACGGAAGCATCATCGCTCGGCGACACGAAATTAGTGACGAGGTGAGAAGCTTCTGCGCCAAGATCACCGCGCTACCCAGCCGGCATCGACAAGGAGATCGGTACCGGTAATGAAGGAGGCTTCGTCGCTCGAAAGAAATGCAATTGCAGCAGCAATTTCGTGAGGTTCAGCCCAGCGTCCGAGCGCCTGCTCCGCCTCTCGAATTTTCTTCACCTCCGCAAAGGGCTTACCCGTTCTGCTGGACTCGATCTCGATGTCGGAGCGCAACATTGGCGTATCCACCGACCCAGGACTCACCGAATTAATGCGGATGTGGTAGGGAGCCATTTCCCAGGCCAAGCCCCGGCAAAGAGCGATCACCGCCCCTTTCGTGGCGCCATAGAGCGAGTGATCGATCTGGCCGACGTGGCCTGAGACTGAGCCCATGTTCACAACAGCGCCCCGGCGTTGCTGCTGCATCACCGGCAAAACATATTTCAGGAGCAAGAAAATTCCTCCCAGGTTGACGTGGACAATTCGCTCGAATTCACTCCACGTGGTCTCAGTGAGCGGCTTCACGAGGACGATTCCCGCGATGTTAGCGAGGATATCGATGCGGCCGTGAGTCCCGACCACCCGGCTGACCAACTCGCGCACCGCGGCCTCATCGGAAACGTCACACCGGATGAACTCGTAGGCGCCTTCGCGCGCCGGTGGGGTCGCGCCTGCCGCATCGAGAACGTCCACAGCGACGACGCGGTGTCCATCTTGAAGCAACCTGCGCGCGGTGGCCGCGCCGATGCCACGTGCCGCTCCGGTTACAAGAGCCACTTTCCCTGTTGACTCGCTCATCTGACACGCTCCAGTGATTCCGTTATAAACTCCAGACGCTTTCCGGATTCAGCATCGAACACGTGAATGGACGACTGCGCCGGAAGCATGGAAATTTGCATACCTCGTTCAAAGGGCCGCCTCTCCTGAAAGACAACAACCAGGCGCGCCTCCCGAGCGTTGACGCGAAGTTGCGTGGAGTCGCCGGTCGGCTCAACAGCCTCGATCCGGGCTTTGATGGCTGCCGGGTCTTCACTTAAGCAAAAAGCTGTGGGCCGGACACCGTAAATGACCTTCGCCCCATCGGAAACATCCACAGCGCAAGGCAAACGCACGAGGCCAGCCCGTGTATTAACCCAGGCACATCCTCCCTCTCGCCGGAGAGTCCCTTCCAGCAAGTTCATGCTTGGGGAACCTATAAAACCGGCGACAAACACGTTGGCGGGCCGGTCAAATACTTCGAGAGGTGTGCCAACCTGTTCAACCACGCCATCCCTGAGAACCACGATGAGGTCGCCCATCGTCATGGCCTCCAGTTGATCGTGCGTCACGTAAATGGTGGTTGTGTGCAGGCGGACTTGCAGGGAACGAATCTCGGCTCGAAGCTGCGCCCGTACGTTAGCGTCAATATTCGAAAGCGGCTCATCGAACAAGAAAACTTGGGGCTGGCGCACCATCGCGCGGCCCATCGCTACACGCTGGCGCTGGCCGCCGGAGAGCTGCTTCGGGTAGCGTTTTAATAAGGGTGTGAGCCCCAGAATTTCCGCCACCTTTCGCACGTTTCCGTCTACTTCATGTCTTGGACGGCCTCTCACCTTCATCTGGAAGGCCATGTTTTCGTACACGGTCATGTGGGGATATAGGGCATAGTTCTGAAACACCATGGCGATGTCGCGGTCTCGAGGTAAAACATTGTTGACTACCGTTCCACCGATCCGGATTATTCCGCCCGTGACCTCCTCAAGGCCGGCAATCAACCGCAGGAGTGTCGACTTGCCGCAGCCCGAGGGGCCAACGAGCACGACAAAAGCCCGATCCGGAACCTCGATGCTGACACCGCGCACGACTTCAACGGAACCAAACGATTTGCTGATATTTTCGAGACTTACCGTGGCCATACCGACTATCTGGACCTTAAACGGGTACGCTCTTCCCGGAGTCGGCGAGGGATTCATAGGCGCGTTCTGCAACCCTGACCGCGTAATACCCATCCCGGGGATCGACGCGTGGTGGCCGACCTTCTTGAAGCGCTGCGATAAAATCCCGAACACCCGCAGCGATGGAAGCTGCCTTCCACCCAGCCGGATCATAAGGCACCGTGTCAATGGGCGTACCTGTGACGTCGTACTTCCCACGAAAGAGGACCGCCGGGGGGTTCATGATTTGATCGACAATCAACGATCCCGCGCTGCCGTAAACTTCCAACCGTTCTCCCCAGGGGATCTCGGCGGTAAAGGTGTACTCCGTGGAGAAGACGGCTCCGCTTTTCATTCTGCCCGTAACGATGGCATGGTCTTCGACCTCGCTCTCCGCGATCAGCTTTGCGCTGGTCGCCTGGACGCTCGAAATTTCGCCGAATAGCCACTTGAGAAGGTAAAACGAGTGGGGTCCCGCATCAATAATCACGCCGCCGCATGAGCCCGCCTGCCGCCCCTTCCAGTTCGAGACATCACGGAGCCGCTCCACTTCGCTGCCGTAAATCAGCGTACGGATTAGCCGAGGCACACCGATCCGCTCGTGCCGAATGATGTTTTCGACTTCCTGATAGGCGGCGACGAAGGGTGTGTTTTCCGCCACGGTCAGACGAATGCCCGCCGCTTTTGAAAGCTCAATGAGTTCAAGACTTTCATCAGCCTTCGCGGTGATCGGCTTTTCGACCATCACATGTTTGCGCGCGTTGATGGCCTCTTTTGCAACCGGGTAGTGGAGATGATGGGGGAGGGTAATATCCACGGCCTGGACTTCCGGGTCAAGAAGCAGATCGCCATGCCGCGCGTAAGCACGGGCATTCAGGGTGTTAGCCACGGACCGGGCAAGAGACTCGTTGCTGTCGCAGACCGCAGCGATCCGCGCCTGGCCTTCGGCATCCTGATATCCCCGCATGTGAACCCGGCTGATCTGCCCAAGCCCGATGATTCCGACGCCAACTCTCTCCCGCTTCATTCCGGGCTGCCTCCCGCGCCCTCGCTAGTGGGTGCTATTGAGCTTACGTGCTGCCGGGGTTGCCCTGAAACAGGTTGCTGAAAAATCCGGTTTTGTGGCGTAGCGGCGAGTTTACCTCACCATAAACCCAGCATTTTCTGCACGCAGGTGGCGGCATAACGCCGCCGCCACACACTGTTCAGCAACCTGCTAACCGAATGCCCCCAAGCGGCTGGTCAATCAATCTGTTGGATTTCCCTTGGAAGCTGAGAGACACGGTTCGGGCCGGTCGCGTCGATGACATAAGTTTCTTCATCTCCGATCTGTTCACCCGTCTCTGCCGTCGAATAAAGCTCAATATTAATCACCATCCCGCTCTGGATGCGCCGGTCGGGTGAATCATCCAGCCATTGCTCCTCCGTTTCAAGACCAATATTGTGGCCCACATGATTAAAGCGAGCGAGCGGCTTAATCCCCTGCCGCGCATATTGGTCTATAGCCAACTGGAAGAGCTCTCGATAGGTTCGTCCCGGAACCAGGGCTTCTCCGACCTTGTCCACAATCTCTACCATACGCCGGTAACGCTCACCAAGCGATTCCGGCACTGCTCCGGTATAGGCGTATCGGCGGGTGTCGGAACAATAGCCATGATAGATGCCTCCGATATCGATAGTGACGAGCTTGCCTTCTTCGAGCGGCTCGTCAATATCCACCTCGGGGTTGGCCTGCGTGAAAGACAGCGTGATGTGACTGATGCCGGTTGCACCTTTCTGAATGAGCCGGGACTTGGCTTCCCGGCAGAGCTCGCTGCGTCCCATCCCCACGCGCAGCAGCCCGAATAGCTCTCGACACGCAGCCTCCATCAGCTCGGTGCTTTTGCGCAGTCGCGCGATCTCTTCGCTGGATTTGATCAGGCGCAAGCCTTCCATCAGGTCGTCAGCCAGCACGAGCCGGTCACTGAGGCCGCACGCTTCAGCGATCTTGAGGACGAAGTAGGGACACGAGGAGGTGATGCCCAGCCCGCCATCGCGTTCGCGGCAGGCTCCCATCACCGCGCGGAGACTATCCAGCGCTCCCGCAAAGTTGTTGTATCCGATCGTCTGGTCCGCGCCGAACTCAACTCCTTGGGCGGAAAACCCCCAACAGAGCAGGCTGACCCGCGCCCCTGAATCAATAAACGAAAATGAGGGAAGGCGATTCCGAAGCATATAAAGGATGGGATTTCCACTGCTCGCGAGAGCTGTGTAGCCGGTGGTGTAAAAGACGTCTTCCGGCGATGTCAGCAATAACGCCTGCAGGCCTCGATTTTCCAGCGCAGGAAAGAGTCGCCTGGGTTCAAAACCGGCGGGTAAAAAGCGATGGATTGACGGCACGGCCACGCTCCTTAGCATGCAGATTTCAAAGGGAAATTTGCTGGCCTTCATCTGAAGTAGCAACGCAGGCGCTGAGTTTACTCGAAGCGACATACCGCCGCGCGCGCTCTGAGCAGGTCACCCACTCCAGGCTGCTCCCAAATACTTTTCGGATTCGCTCCATCAGCGTGTCGAGCGCGTGGAGTCCCAGTTCTGTGCCCTGGGTATACAGCGACTGCCAGTGTGTCAGCAAGATGACCGGGTATCCGGTTTCGATCAACTGGCGAATCCGCCCGCTGCGGCCATCGGCGGAGATAACCCGGTCGATGTTGTCACTGATGAAGCGCTGGCGTTGATCGCGGGGCAGGTTCATGCTCCAGAAAATGTCAGGAAAATTAGCCGGCACGCTGACCACAAAGCGATCACGCGATTCGTAGGTGACGGCGAGCCGCCGCGGCTGTCCCCAACCCGTCACGTAGAGAAAGTACCAAGTCAGCTTCCGGCCGAACGCATTCCACTGCGCTTCGGACAACGCCTGCGCGTACTTCTTCTCCACGTCAATGCCCGCGCTCCATGGTGAGGTGATCCCGGTAGGACTCAGTCCCACGTTCTTGTGAATCGTGAAAGCCACGTCGAAATACTCGACGACTTCGCCGATCGGCGCGCCGGAAATCCAGACATCCTCGAGGACATGTTCGTACTTCCCGGACTTGAGGTTATACGCCTCGAAATGCGTCAGAAACTCCGGGGTAATATCGAATCGAGGCGCGATCCGCTCCCGCACTATTTTTAAATAGCTCTGCAGGTGCTGCTGGGGCACGCGTTTCAGCGATTGATCGATCCGTCCCAAGCAGACCGGCATGGGAAGGACCGTCATCTTCCCGTGCAGATCGAATCGCTCCATGGCGTCCGCCACGCCCTGGTAGAACTTGACGGGAACCAGGAAGGGAGTCTCGTAGCCCGGCCTCGTATAGAACATTATATCCACGGGTGATCCATCGTCGATGATCAGCGAGATCGGCGTTTTTCCCGAGACCTCTTCAGGGGTCGAACTGTCAGTCGATGGGTAGTTTTCAAATCGCGGCTCCGCTGCCCAGCACTTCCCGAGAGTGGAAGAAACGAGCCCCCCTGCCAAAGCTGAACTCGAATATTTCAAAAGCTCCCGGCGAGAGATCCCTTTGATTTCCTCAGCTCCCTGAAGTCCGCGGCGGCCAGACGGGCCTCTCGATTGCGCGCTGTCGTCCTGATTCTTGAACACGCTGCCCTCCCCTTTCTAACCCCGGAAATGTTTGGAGAAAACACCCAAACTCGTTCACGCACAACCTGCGTTCCCGGTGTCACCGTTCTGCCGTCTCCTGAGTATACTCGACCCGGGTGCTCACGAATCCCGCGTTTACCGCTGCAAGTCCTGGCGTCCGGCCGGTGAGAACGTGATGTTCCTTATCGGCCGGGACGACCACAACAAACTTTTCCGCCGGTCCCTGCTTAAGTTCCGCTTTTCCGTGGAACCTTGGGCGAGCTAACCCTTAACGGATCCCAAGTAAATTCCCTGCGTAATCCACTTGTAAGCAAGGACAAACATCACGATGATCGGAAGCTGCGCAATAATCACTGCGGCCGCAGGCAGGTTCACCGCATGGAAATAGCGGTCGTCGGTAATTCGGATGATTCCCAAGGTCACGGGCATCACTTTTTCACTGGAGAGAAAGATCAGCGCAAAAAAATACTCCTGCCAGATGCCAATCACGTTGAGAACGAAACCCACGGCGATGGCGGGCACGCTCAGGGGGAGAATTAGATGGGTGAGCACCTCGCGGTCCGTGCAGCCGTCCAGGCGAGCGGCGTACTCCAGCTCTTTAGGAATGTTGCTGATGAATCCAGTCAGAATCAGCAGCTCAAGCGGCATGCCGAAGGCCGCATGAATTAAAATCAGCCCCAGACGGGTATCCAGAAGATCCAATGAGCGGAGCAGGTTGAAGAGCGGGATGATGACGGTCTGCTGCGGCAACATGATCGGCATGAGCAGGATTACGAAGATTGCGACGCGGGCTTTGATCTGGAAACGGCTCAGCGCGTAGGCCGGGATAAAGGCCAGCAATATCGCGAGCGAGGTGCCGGCAAGCGCGTACAGCGTGCTGTTCCCAAGCAGCGTGCTGTAATTGAGCGCTCGCCATGCTTCAGCGTAAGCATGGAACGACCACACGCGGGGAAATGCAAATGGGCTGGTGAGGGCCTCCTGATCCGTCTTGAAGGAGGTGAGCACCATGATCCATAGGGGAAGGCACCAGAGCAAGGCGAAAACCGCCATGCCTGCCGTCCATATCAGGCGCCGATGGGATCGAGTCCCCTTATTGTTTCGAAACGTGTAGCGCATTGTGAGCCGCGCCCCGCAGATAAATCCAAGCGAAACCGACGCCCAGCAGCAGAATGATGATGCTGATGGCCGCGCCATAACCAAAGCGGTTGTTCCAGAACGTCTCGATGTACATGAAGTATCCCAGAACTTTGGTAGCGCCCGCCGGTCCACCCTGTGTCATTACGGCAACGAGGTCAAACGTCTTCAGGGACTGAATCACGGAAAGGATCGCCACAATCACAATGACAGGCTTCAGAGCCGGGAGAAGGATATACCTGCCGATTTGAAAATTGTTCGCGCCATCCAGCCGCGCCGCGTCGAGCAGGTCGCGATCGACCTCGTTCAATCCGGCGTGAAACAGCATGATTGGAATTCCCACGTATGCCCACACACCGATGAGTATCAGGACGTAGAGTGTGGTGTGGTAGTCACCCAGCCAGGGGTAGACCAGGCCGGAAAGACCCACGGCTCGGAGGAACTGATCCAGGAGGCCAAAGCCAGGGCTGAGAACCAGTGAGAAGATGATGCCGATGGCGACCAGGGACATCGTGGCCGGGACAAAAATCAGCGAGCGAAAAACCGTCGGCCAATAGAAGTTTCCCAGGAACAGGATGATGGACAGAGATAATGCGACGCCCAGGGTGAGGACCAGACTGAGAACCGTCCATTTCAAAGTGTTGAGGAGTGCCAGAAGGAATATGGGGTCCAGCACGAGCTGGATATAGTTGTTAAGCCCGACGGAGTGGAGATGCTGGGAGAGCCCGCTCCAGCTTGTGAAGCTGAGAAACAGGTTATAGACGATGGGATAGCCCGCAGAAATGGCAAAGACCGCGAGGGGTACAACGATCCCTCCCAGATAGATCAATCGGTGTTTTCGAAAACGCTCCGCAAATCGCACAGGTTATTCCGCCCATCCCTGGCCATGCGCTCTCGATAACATGCGGCCTGCTCAGCGTGAGAAAAACGACCCCTCATCCGCACTCCGGAGTTTACCCTGAGCGAAGCCGAAGGGTCGGGCACCTTCTCCCCTGGGGAAAAGGTGGGGAGCCGATTCGCTCCTCTTCGAATCGCCCTGAGCGGAGCGAAGGGGCTCACGGTAAACTCCGCGACCCGGATGACGGGTCTTGATCGAAATTTCGCATCTTCTGGCCACCTGAAATGCTTCTGGTTCGCTGTCCAGCGCGTCAGGAAGTTCTCTCCACATCCTCAGCAGCCCTTTCCGTCAGTTTGGCCGCCTCTTTAGGGCTCATCGCTCCAACCAGAACCGCCTGCAGATAATCCAGGAAAGGGTTGGAAATTGCAGGGTCAAGCGCGTGATCGATATGCATGAAGGTTGCCGTCGAATGCGTGGCGATGAGCAAACCCAAGCTTTGAAGAACGGACGGGAGGTGCCCGAGCGCCACCTCGGCGTTAGCGGGATAGGGCATGCCGATTTCGAGCTCCCTTTCCTGCGCCTGCTTCGAAATAACCCAATTCAGAAAGGCTGCCGCCTGGTCCGGGTGACGGCAATGGCGGTTGATCATGAGTCCGTCTTCCACAAAGACGCTCACCGTCGCTTTCTGGCTTCCAACGGGAGGAAATTTAAAGAAGGCGAAGGGGAAAAGCGGCCGGCCGGCATCGTCCAGGAATCGGGTCAAAAGGAATGAGCCCTGGTACCACATGGCAGCCTTGCCGGAAGCAAATAAAGTCACGGCCGAAGTCACATCGAGGGCATTCGCTCCCTCCTCGAACATTCCTTCGGCGCTTAGCTCTTTCATCATCCTGAAAATATCCACCACCCTCGGATCGGTCCAGGGAATCTTGCGGGTCATCAGGTCATCGTAGGCGCTAAGGCCGAATTTGTTCACGAACAGGGCCGTCCACATAAATTGCGCGGGCCACCGCTTCTGGTTCGCCAGAATGAACGGCGTGATGCCCGCCGCCTTCAGCTTCCGGGCCTCAGCCAGCATCTGCTTCCACGATCGAGGAATCGACAAGCCATACCGTTTGAACACGTCCGGCCGGTACCACACCACTGAAGCGTCCATCCGCGTTGGGATAAAATAGCGATGACCTTCCAGTCGGGCAAGCGATGCTCCGGCCCGGTTCAGTTCTCGATCCCAGCCATACTTCTGGTAGTATCGGTCCAGCGGGGCCGCGTATCCCGAATCGATCATATATTGCGCCCAGCCACCTTCCCAGGTGAAAAAGACGTCTGGGGCATCATGGCTCCTTAACACGATATTGATTTTGGGTTTGTAGGTTTGGTCTTCCGTGCCGGACCATAGCACGTGGATTTTACTTTGGTGGCGCTGATTAAAAGTGTTCACCAGCCAGTGGCTGTAGTCGGCGCTTCGGATCGTAGTGATCCGATCAAAAAACCGGAGCGTGACTTCGCCCTTTGCACGCTGCCTCGCTCGGGATGAGCACGCGGCCAAAAGCGCGATTAGGAGCACCGCGACGAACCACGTGCGTCTGAGCGCCCCTCGATCTCTTCCCCTCAAGGCCGCTTCTTTCCTGACCGGACGAGACTCATTATCCGGTCAGCTTTGCTCTCCCGCTGCCCGTCCAGCGCCTCGCATGATGTTGCGGGCCTCTGCCGGCGTTGCAAGCTCACGTCCAAGCTCTCTCGAAATCCTTGCGATTTTCTCAACTAGGTCGGCATTGCTTCTCGCATATTGTCCAGGTGAGATGAATGGGTTATCTTCCATTCCGACTCGGACGTGCCCTCCAAGCAGGATCGCCATGGTGAGCACCCGCCAGGCTTGCTGCGGGTCCATGACGCTGGTATTAAAGATGAAGCCTTGAGGCAGGTGGTCGGCCATGTACTGGAGGGCTCGGGGCGTTGGCGGGGTCCAACTGCCGCCTTTCCAGCCAAGGAAGAAGGTTACCCACACCGGGGGCCGAAGAAGCCCTTTCTCGATCATGCGCATGGCATTCCAAACCGCGCCGTAATGAAACGCTTCAACTTCCAGCCGTACACCGGCTTCGGTGGTCCGGGCGCAGTACCCCGCGAGCTCGTCCCGGTCGTGAATCCCGTAAAGTTCCACCGGCTCGCGCCCCGGTTCATAATCGAAGCATTCGTCGTGGGCATTGAAGCACACTGAGATCATCTCGGGTCGCTGTGTCCGGATGAGCTCCAAGCGCTGGGCGAACCGTCCGTTGGCAATGCCGTATTGAATGATCGGTGAGCACTTCTCGAGGATTCGAGAGCGAAGGGATTCCCATCCGGGCAAGTCGAGGTCCGAGAGCTTCGTGCCATCGGCCTGGATCTTCTCATCCACGGTATAGGGGCCGTGAAGATGACAGATTGCCGCTCCCGCATTGACGCTGCGTACGTATTCTGCCGCGACCGCATCTCGCCCGCCCGGCGTCGGATTATGCGGGTTAGCTGGATACGACATTGAGGAGTCGCAGGTGACTGTGACGATGAGCTTATCCATAGGTCCTCCAGCTCGCTCTGAGCAACTTGTTCTTCGACGGCATCCTCGCCTCGTTCACCCCTGGCTCACACTCCTCGCCTCACGGCTGTCGGAACTGCTGGAACTTAGCCATGATCCGGTCGTGGATCCAGTGCGGGTCCCACCACTCGGTCGGGTCCACCGGAATCCCATCGAGATAGATGCCGAAGTGCACGTGATCGCCGCCAGCCAGGCCCGTCGAATCACTGTGGCCGATTAGTTGTCCGCGCTTGACCAACTCGCCGGGTTTTACGGTCCAGGAGGCAAGATGTCCGTAGAGGGTTTGCAGACCGCAACCGTGGTCGATAATCACGACGTTGCCGAAGATGTCAAACCAGCCGGCATAGATCACCTGGCCGTCATTCGCCGCAGCAACCGGCGTGTGAGCGACCGCTGCAAGATCAAAGCCAAGATGCACTTCGTGATCGATCACTTGTCCGTTGTAAACGTAAGTGCGGAAATCCGCAAAAGGTGATTCCACCTTCGAATGCGCCAGACGGATGAACGGCTGGCTCCACATCAGCTTGGGGTTGGTCTCTTTGGAGAACTGCACGAGCCGTTCTTTATCGATGATGCGCAAGTTGTGGTTGATTTCGATGTAGTTCTTCACCAGGCTTCCCTGGTCCTGAATGGCAGTGGTCTGGCTTAAGATCGGCGGAACGACGCGTTGCATAAAAGCATCCGTAATCGTCAGGGTGCTCGAATGGAACTTTTTGGGAAAGACACGGTAGGTGAAGCTCGCGATCGTCTGGTTGCCGGC
This sequence comes from Terriglobia bacterium, assembly GCA_050745365.1. Lineage (GTDB taxonomy): Bacteria > Acidobacteriota > Terriglobia > UBA7540 > UBA7540 > RH2-MAG17b. Next base: position 3,805 of record JBOGJS010000296.1, on the reverse strand, counting down.
ATCATCGTCCGCCACGATGTGCGCAGGCGTATTGGGATCAATGTTGTAAGGAAAGGCAAAGATGCTGAACCGCGTCAGAGGCTGTGATTCGCTGATCGGCCAGCTCGGGAAAAAATAAGGACCGACCTGGACACCCGACCGCACCGTTCCGGGTGACACATTGAACACCACCATGTCACACCCGCCGAGGTTGATGTAATGCTGGGTGGTGAGCACTTCCACCTGCGGGGGCATGAAGCGGACCGGCAGGTCCAAGGACAGGCGCGCTTCTCCACCCCGGAAAAAGCGGCCCCAAGAATCATTGAACGCAGTCACCAGCACCGTGGCGCGCCCCTCTCGCAATTGTGGTACACCGCGGCGGCCCACCTGGGCTGAGGCTCGCACCATGTATCCTTTTCCTTTTGCTTCCGGGACGCGCTGAACTGTGACCGGGACCCGGAATATGTGGCCGTTCTGCTCGACGCCCACGCCGACGCGGGTGATAGCATAATGCGGATCGTAGACAAGGAATTCAACCGTCCGGCTCAGACCAATGCCGCGGAGAGCCTCGGCAGTTTTGATGGAGGGCGCGGGGTTGCTGAAAACCTTCATCCCCAGCCCTATAAGAATAAGGATTATGATGACCAGGACAATGATGCCGCCCTTGCCCACTCCTCGCTCGTCTGAATCATGGGATAAACGCAACGTAACCCTCCACCGACAAGTTTGGGATTTCCATCATCGAGCTAACTCCCTCTCAAAGTAACGCTCCATCATACAGGACTTGTGTTGATCTTTGTTTCCCTGTGTAGTGTCGCCTTCGTACCCCCATCGAAGTGGCCGCAAGATGTCGACTGAAGTTGCCAAATTCGCGTTATACGCTTGTGGTGGGATTTTTCTCTACCTAAGTCGCCCCGCTATTTGCCCTCATTGTTAGATAACTAACAACCGATAGACTAACAGAAAGGTCTCGGTGCCTGGTTTTGTAAGTTCAAGCGGGGAGGGCAACACCGGCATGAAACTGACACAATTGGAATTGGCAGCCGCCGTAATTACCACCACACTTTTCCTGGCTGCGACCGTCTGCGCCGCGGAAGCCCCCAAGCGCCAAAGCCAGCCTGAGGAATCCACTCATGCTCCGCTCATGGCTTCAGCGCCTGCTCCTCAATTCCCGCTTGCTTCCGAGAGGGCGGGTTCGGATTGCCAGGACCTCAGCGCATTGGCAGAGCAAATGCTCGCGTTTGTCAACGCGGACCGGCTCGATCCGGCAAATCAGGCCGAAACCGGCGGACATGCGCTTCCCCTCAAATGGGACCCACGGCTCGCCCAGGTGGCGCTCGCGCATGCCCAAGACATGATCGCCCGCCATTACTTCAGCCATTATGACCCTGGGGGTCAGTCACCGGTTGAGCGTTTTTACCGCGTCGGCATTCAGTGGCGTTCGATGGGGGAAAACATCGCCAAAAACGCGACCGTGGCAAGCGCTGAAGCGGCCTTCATGAATGAGCCACGGTTCCAGCCAAACCATCGCGGCAATATCCTCAACCAGAAGTTCAATTACGTCGGCATCGGGATTGCCCGCGGGCCAGACGGCTCTCTCTACATCACTCAGGACTTCGCTAAGGAAGAGTAACAGTTCGCGCACGCAGGCTTGCCCAAATTAGGTCGTTTTCACCATCCCGCCGTCGCTCACTTCATCGCGTCTTCGAGTTCGTGGGAAGCCTTTCGGATCAATTGTGCCTCCCGGTTGATCGCTACCGCCGTGTTCGCGATTTCGGCATCCGCCTGCTTCCAGTTCTTCTGCTCGATGCCCTGCTGGATGGCCGGGAGCGTCTTTGGATCGTAGCCCGTATACAGGCCCGGCGCATAGAGCGAGTTCTTGTACCAGGGCCTTCCGGGCAAGCCTTCTGGCATAGAAGCTGCTGCCTCGCTCTGGCGCAAAAGGTCGTTCACCTGCTTGATGGGGGGCCGGTTCTCTGCCGCCCCGCCGTCCGCCTCCGCCTGAATCAGCAGCTTGTGATATTCCTTCGCAGCCTTCCTCAGATGATCAACAGCGTTATCGAGGCTCGCAAACTTCAGGGAAGGAGGCACGGGCGTGATTTCGGGCGCTGGTAAATGCTGCTGGGGGTTAGCCGTTGCCCGGAATACGCCTTCGGTAATCTCCAAATTGTGTTCGCGGGCCTCGGCCCGAGTATCTTTCATCACTTGCTTTAGTTCCCGGACGTAACCCTCGACGGCATCGGCAAGATCGGTAAAACTGAACGGAAGCAGATCGGCATCGGCCAGGCGCATTACGGCGGATCCGTCAGTCTGGGCGAGCGCTCGGCCATACTCGAAGGTCGGGTCGCCGAAATAGGTGTACCAATCGAAATCATCGTAAATAGAATGGTAAACTCCGCTGGAGACCGTCCCTCCATAGCTCAGAAGGAGAGTGGCAATCGGCAGGTGGTCCAGAAACGGAGAAAAATCCGAGCCTGAGCCAAGCGGTCCGATCGTAAGCTCACCGCCTCCGCGAAGCGCCCTGCGCTCAGCATCCGTTTTTGCATGAGCAATACGATAAAGCCGAAGCCGCTTCTCGACGGTGAAATGGGTTTTGGGATCTTCAATATCTCGAGCGACGCTGTTAACGAATTTCTGAAGCGAGGGTGACCCTAAAGCCATAAGACGGCCGCGGTTATTCGAATCCGAGTTGATGTAAACCACCGCGTGCTGGCGCAACTCGCTGGTATGCTCCTCCACCCATTCGGTCGAGCCCAACAACATTGGCTCCTCGCCGTCCCAGGCGCAATAGATAATGGTGCGCCGGGGTTTCCAGCCCTGTTTCAACAGCTCGCCCAGCGCGCGGGCCTCTTCAAGCTCCGCCGAGATGCCGGAGACAGGATCGTGGGCCCCATTCACCCATGCATCTTGATGGTTTCCCCGGATGATCCATTCACCCGGATTCTGGGAGCCAGGAATTCTTGCGATCACGTCATGAATAGGCTGGATGTTCCAGCTTGAAACCAGCTTCAAGTGAACCCTCGCCGGCCCAGGGCCGATGTGGTAAGTGATGCCCAGAGCGCCGCGCCAGCCGGCGGGAGCGACGGGCCCGCCAATGGCCCGCAGCAACGGCAGAGCGTCACCATAGGAGAGCGGAAGCACCGGGATTTTCGTGATGGTCTTGGCGTCCTTCAGTGGCAGACGCCGGGCGTTCTTCGTGGCCCCAATACCAGGCGTCAGCGGATCACCCGGGTAGAGGGTCATGTCCATCACGCTCCCGCGCTGCACGCCCTCTCGAGGCCGCCATGGGCCTTTTGGAAACACATCACCCTGCCAGTAGCCGTCATCACGCGGGTCCGAGTAGATCAGGCAGCCCACCGCGCCATGCTCCGAGGCAAGCTTCGGCTTCAGACCTCGCCATCCTTCGCCGTAACGCGCAATCACAATCGCCCCTTTCACGGAAATTCCAAGCCGCGCAAGCTCTTCATAATCGGCTCGCATTCCATAATTGACATACACCAATGGCGCCGTGACGTCACCGTCCGCGGCATATATGTTGTAGGTGGGCAACTGCTGTTTTTGCTGGTAGGAAGTGGGGTCGCCTTTGATCGGCGGCTCTTGAAGTCTGGCTTTGAAGACGGTGGGTGAAACCATTTCCACCAGCCGCTCCTTGGGCATCGGCAGGAGAACGTAGAACGTCTCAATGTGCGCGTCCCAGCCCCACTGCTTGACCTTCGAGAGAATCCATTGTGCGTTTTCTTCATCACGCTTCGAACCCGCGTTGTGAGGATAGGCGGAAAGATACTTGTCATTGGCGCGGACGTTGGCTGCTTCCGGAATGGCTCGG
>JBOGJS010000295.1:0-5433 GCA_050745365.1 Terriglobia bacterium | reverse complement strand
GGCAGAAAAGAGGACATGGCAACGTCAACGTTCACTTGGGCATTGTCCAGTCCTGCGACGTTTTCTTTTACAATCTGGGCAACAAGCTGGGCATCGATCAGATTGCCGCCTACGCGGAGATGGCGGGCATCGGCAAGAAAACTGGAATCGATCTGCCCGGCGGATTTTGAATGACTCGCGATTCACTTTCCTCACGAAGGCAAGCAGCGCCTTTTCTTTCGCAGAGAGTCCTGAGCTTTGGAAGTCCTGAAGTGCTGAATCTACCAGATCACGGTTGCCCAACAGTTCCGCCGCGACCGCGGCGTGCGAGCCGATTCAGAAGGGGCATTGGTTTTCCGTGGAGGTAAATGCTGCAATCAGCTCCCGGAGCCCCGGACTGAGCGGAGAAGGCCCGCGCAGCACCTCTTGGGTGAATTGGGCGAGATGGTCTGTGGCACGGGATTTAAACGCGAAAAGGTGAAATATTTGAGGCACAGGCGCCCCCATTTTCCGGAGAGCGGTGGCAAGCTCTGCATAGCCACCATCTCCTGGATTCCCTTCCACCTCGGGTAAAAACATGGGTTTCATCGCGTTCCAACCTCCTGTGTCATCTCAACGACAAGGTTACGGTCTCTCACCCTACAAGCCATCGGGTCAGATTGCAATCTTTGAACCTATTTCGGAAGTAATTTTTTTCAACTAGAAAGAAGCTTTTTTAAGGTGAAAACACCATTTTTATCTGGAAAATGCCCCGTCATCCATCCCTCCTTCTTCGGGCACCATCTCCCCGGTGGAAAAGGTGGGGAGCGAAGCGACCCGGATGAGTTGTTTTATCAAGAATTTTGCACATCCGGACGATAAAAACGCCCGAAACGCTTTGGCCCTTTGTTATAATTGCATGGACAATCAATTTCGAGGTCGATTATGGCGCGTGCATGTGAAATTTGCGGGAAGCTTCCTGTCTACGGAAATCGGATCAGTCACGCTCACAACGTCACTTCTCGCCGGTGGAAGCCCAACCTTCGCCGCGTCCGGGTCCTTGTTCAGGGGGCTCACAGGACGCTCCTTGTCTGTACTTCCTGTATTCGCAGCGGCCGCATCACGAAGTGAGCTGCTCGCGAGGTCAAAATCTCTACCTGCTCATCTTAGGAGCTCATCACCCGCCTGACGTCGTAGACGCCGTCAATTTTACGAAGCGCGGAGATGATGCTGCTGAGGTGCTGCATATCGAGGATGTCCAAAGTCACATCGATCGACGCGCGTTCCTCGACCGTGCGCGCCTCGATATTCTGAATGTTTGAATGCACGTTGCTGATAGCGGAGGTAACTTCCGCAAGCAGTCCCTGCCGGTCTGCGGTATCGAGGATCAGCTTGACGGGGTAGAGACTCTGTTTAGGACCGTCCCATTCCACGTCAATGCGCCGCTCCGCGTCATAGAAGAGGTTCTGCACGTTCGGACAAGAGCGCGAATGCACGGAGATTCCCTTCCCGCGCGTGATGTAACCAACGATATCTTCTCCCCGAATTGGATTGCAGCATTTGGCGAGGTAAACCATCAGATCGTTCAGCCCATGAATTTTGATGGCGACGTCGCTCCGGGAGCGCGTCGCATGCGCAGCCCCGGCGTCTGCCTGGGAAGCCGCACGCAGCTCCATCTTCACGGCCGGAAAGAGCTTGGCCAGAATCTGGCGCGCTGAAAACTTTCCATAGCCGATCCCTGCCTGGAGATCTTCCTGGAGACGGCCGCCGTATTCCGCTGCCACACGCTCCGCCAGCTCCGGCCGCACATTCTTCAGGCTCAAATCGTACTTTCGGGCTTCCTTTTCGAGCAGTTTCCTGCCAATCTCGACGGCCTCCCTCCGCTCTGCCAGATTGATCCAATGCTTAATCTTGTTCCGCGCGCGCGCCGTCTTTACCAAGCCGAGCCAGTCACGGCTGGGATTATGCCCCACCTGCGTGTCAATCTCTACAATGTCGCCGTTTCGCAGCCGGTATTTCAGCGGCACGATGCGTCCATTCACCTTGGCTCCGACACAATGACGTCCAACCTCGGTGTGAATGGCGTAGGCAAAATCAATTGTGGTGGCCTCGCGCGGAAGCACAATCACCTTGCCTTTAGGCGTGAAGGTATAAACCTCTTCGGGATACAGATCGATCTTCAGAGTGGAGAGGAAATCAGCAGGGTCGCGCATCTCCTGCTGCCACTCCACGAGATGGCGAAGCCAGGCAAAGCGATTCTCATCCTGCCCGGTCAGCGAGCGGCCGTCCTTGTACTTCCAATGTGCGGCGATTCCTTCCTCCGCCACGCGATGCATGTCTTCGGTGCGGATCTGAACCTCAAAGGGCTGTCCTTGCGGTCCGATCACGGAGGTATGAAGGGACTGGTAAAGATTCGGACGCGGAATCGCGATGAAGTCCTTGACGCGGCCCGGAACCGGCCGCCAGGTGTTGTGGACCACCCCGAGCGCACCGTAACAGTTTTTCACCGAGTCCGTGATAATACGAACGGCAAGAAGGTCATAAACCTGTTCGATGGAAATCTGCTGCCGCTTGAGCTTCTGCCAGATGCTGTAAAGGCGCTTAATGCGGCCTTCTACGCGGACGGGGAGATGAACCTCCACCATTTTCCCCCGGACAAGCGCGCACACCTCCTCAAGAAATCGCTCGCTCACCTCACGCCGGCTCTCTACCGCCTGCTTCACTTCCGCAAAGGCTTCCGGCTCCAGATGCTCAAACGCCAGATCCTCCAGTTCGCCGCGCATCTTTCCCATGCCGAGCCGGTGGGCGATGGGGGCGTAGATTTCGATGGTTTCCCGCGCAATCCGCAGCCGTTTTTCAGGAGGAAGGTGCCCGAGAGTCCGCATGTTGTGCAGCCGATCGGCAAGCTTCACGAGAACGACCCGGATGTCGTCCACCATGGCCAAGACCATCTTTCGAAGGTTCTCGGCCTGCTTGTCCTCGGGGCTCAAGAACTCAATCCGGCTAATCTTGGTGACACCCTCGACAAGCCGCGCCACCTCCGGACCGAACTCCTGCCGAACCTGGTTGATGGTCGCTGGAGTGTCTTCCACAACGTCGTGCAACATTCCGGCAGCAAGACAAGTGTCGTCCAGCTTCAAATCGGCGAGAATGCCGGCTACTTCAAGCGGGTGGGAAACGTAAGGCTCACCGGAAAGGCGCTTCTGTGCCCGGTGCTCACGCGCACTGAACTCGTAGGCCTTGCGCAACAGCTCCGCATTGCCAACCGGGCGGCAGGCCGAAACCTTACGAAGAAATTCCTCAAGCTGCAGCATACTCAGGATTAAATTCTAGGCTAGGTGGGAAGGTGGTTCAAGCGGCTCACGGCGAGCGTCTCTCCTCACCGTGGATTTTGCTTATTTTCGATTTCGGATTTTTGATCGGACGGGGGGCAGACCTCCGTTTTTGTGGTCTGCAGCCTCTATCCGGTGAATCGCAAAAAAGCCGAGGACCTGAAAACGCAGGTCCGCTCTACATGTTCCATCATCTGTCGAGTCTGCGAGATCCGCGGGCCATGCATTTATCCCGAAGTGGCTTTGGGCTTCGCGGCCGAAGCCTTCATCAAGGCGAGCGCCTTCGTCGTTAGCTCGTCCGCTTTTTTCAAATCTGCCATCCGGGCGTCTTCATCTGCTTCCAGGTCAGCCTTTTGGCGGTACATCAGGTTCAGGTAAGAATAGGCATTCGCGTAATTCGGCTTCAGGGCAATTGCCTTTTCCAGATATTTAATGCCTTCATCTACCAGCGTTCCATTTTGCTCGGCCAGTTGATCCCGGTCTTTGGCAGGCAACGGAGGAAGAATGCCAGGCTGCTTGGGATTTTTAGGAGAGTCCAGCCTGAGCTTCACACGAAGCTCCGTTTGGCGTTTATAGCAGGGATACCAATCCAGCACTCCGATCCAATAGTAGGGGTCCGGATTGTTTGGCTGAAGCTTCATTAACTCAAACTGATACTGCTTAGCGTTATCAAAATTCTTCATGCTGTAATAGATTTGCGCGATGCTTCCCAGCGCGTCGGTATTTTTCGGATCGAGCTGGAGAACTGATTGAAACGCCTTGATCGCCTGCTCGCCGATCTTAACGTTTTCAGTGCTTTCCCCGCCCGGCGCATACTGCACAGCGTAGGATGTGGCTAAATAGAGCCTCGCTTGCACGTAGTTCGGCTCGTAGGAAACAGCCTGCTGAAAATGATTAACTGCCTGGGGGTACTGAGCGTTTCGGAAAGCGAGGGTTCCCTTATTCAGCTCCGACCGAGCCCGGAGTTTGTTACAGCCCGAGCAGATGCCAATAAGGGCAAGCGCAACACCCAAAAGAGCCAACTTCGATAACTTCATTATTCTCGATCCTCCGTCCGTTTGTCCTCTGAGGCCCCAGGACAAGGACTATTCGTTTTCTATCGCCTTAGTGATCAGGCCGATCGTGTCTATACCTGCTCCATGCGCGATATCAATCACCTGCGCCACCGCTCCGAAGGGAAGAGTCGGGTCACCCTTGATGAACATGACCCGGTCGTTACGAGTCTTAAAGATGTCTTCGAGCCGGCTCCCCAAATCCTGAACCGAGACCGGGGTTTGGTTGATTGCAACCTGCCGCTGCGCATTGATCGTCACGACAATGGTCCGGTTCAATACCGCCTGGTTCTCTTTGTGCTTGTTGGGCTGCGGCACGAGCGCGCCGAGTCCGTGCGGCGTGTTCGGAACAATAATCATGAAAATAATCAGCAATACGAGCAGAACGTCAATCAATGGCGTCACATTGATTTCGCCCATCGACTCGCCCTTCTTGCCCATTGACATTGCCATAGTTACACCTCCGAACCCTTCTCAGATGATAGAGCCACTCGGTCCCTTTTAGGGTGTCGCCACCCCCGGTGCGTTCGGAACGCCCGGCCGGCGTTGAACCTGCTCCGTCAGCAGCCCCAGATCCTCCACGCCTGCCGCCCGAATGTCATCGACCACGTCCGTCACGTCACCGTACTTCGCCCGAGCGTCACTTTTCAGGTAGACCGTCTTGTTGAGATTATGCGCCAGCCGGTCCTTGACCTTGTTCGTCACTTGGTCCGGCGGAATGAGCGTGGATCCGAAATAGATTTTCCCGTCCCGCGTGATGGAAATAACCGCTGCATTGGTCTTGTTAGCGTCCTGCATCGCGATGGCGTTGTGAGTTTTCACCATGTCCACGCTCACGTTGTGCTGAAGCAATGGGGTGATCACCATAAAGATGATCAAGAGCACAAGCATCACGTCCACCAACGGCGTGACGTTGATTTCCGACAGCGGACCGCTGCCCGAGCCGGTGCTGAAAGCCATTCCCGGAACTCCTTCTTACTTCTTGGCTGCCGGCGGCGGCGGCACGTTGCTGCCGACGACATTGGCGGCGCGGGTCCCCGCCACGGCGGCGGCCGGGGTGGTTTCCACGCGCGAACCAGTCGAGAAGAAGT
>JBOGJS010000294.1:0-18750 GCA_050745365.1 Terriglobia bacterium | reverse complement strand
CATCGGGCCATGCTGAAGATATTTGCGATAAGAATAGGCGCAGCACCCCGGCAGCAGCCGCGGTATTTTTCGAACCTCTGCCGGCGAAACTTCCTGGCCCCCCTCGGCCATACCCACGTGAGGCAATCCGAATCCCGCTCCTGCCGCCGCCAGCATCCCGGCTGACTGCAGGAATCGGCGGCGAACCATTTTGTTGTCCATCACTCCTCCTGAACCAAGCTTTTGAAAAGTAAAGAGTTTACCACTCCTTGCGGGCTTCATCCAATGCGGAGTTTGCGGGATTCCAGAAGCTCAAAGGCTGGCACTCAATCGGGTGCCCGCCTTCCGGCCCATCTGCCAGGCAATTCTCAACTGCCGCACATACCGGTCAGCTTCACGGGTAGGCTTGGGAATTCGAAATCCATCCACGCACTGTTTCACCAGCTTCACGGCCGAATCCAGCGAGACACGGTGACCCACGGTGACGTAAATGGGCTTCACTCGCTCGCGCGTGCGCAGGACCATCCCCACGCGACGCGCCTTAAAGAACAAGGGAGCTGTCGAGCCCGCCTCAGGCCCGAGTTCCTCGTGTTCTCCTACGAGCAGCGATTTGGCGCATCCGATGACAGGCTCCCCGAGAAGCAAGCCGATATGACATGCAATGCCAAAGAGCCTTGGGTGCGCGCGGCCATGACCATCGATCAAAATGAGATCCGGCTCTGTGCGGAGGCGCGCGAAGGCTGCCAGCAGCACAGGACTCTCACGAAAGGACAGTAGGCCTGGAACGTAGGGGAAGCGCAGGCGACGGCGCGAGCTGCAGCGCTCAATTTCCTCCAGTGCCGGAAAACGATAAACAATCACGCCCGCAAACGCCACCTGAGTTTGCGGATCAAACGCCACGTCGGCACCCGCCACGGTTCGGATAGCGCCAAAGCTGTCTTCTTCCACCACGCGCTCGCGCAGTTTCTCTTGCAAGCGAATCGCCTCGCGCGGGCTCAGGTTCCAGGCGGTGTGGATTTTACATTTCATCAAAACAAATACCGGATGCTTCGTCGCTCCGACAATTCGGCAAGACCCCTCACCCGACTCGCGTCGCTCGCCACCCTCTCCCCACGGGAGAGGGCCTAAAACCGCGAGGAATAGCCCCTCCCAGGGAAGGGTGCCCGAGATACGAGTGCGGCTGAGGGGTAATTTTCATCTTTTGCGAGGTGAAGCGAGATGAGCGGATAGTCCGGCCGCGGCAGGCGCTAAGCTCAAAGGGGCGGGAAAGTTTCATCCGGCCAGCCGTATTTTCCGATTAGCGGGACGAACTGGCAGGCATGGCACATGCGGGTGGAAAGACCGGAGGGGCTTTTCACGATCAGCTCCAGCCGCTGGCTGTGGAGATCGCCAACCGGGATAACGAGCCGCCCGCCTTCGGCGAGTTGTTCGATGAGCGCGACGGGTACCTGTGGCGAAGCGGCGGTAACAAGAACGGCCTGGTAGGGTGCTGCCGGAAGGTATCCCTCCGTTCCATCAGAGCAGATAACCTCGATTCCGCTATATCCGAGCCGCAGGAGGCGTGCCCTGGCGCTTTCGGCGAGACTTGCTTTTCTCTCAATCGACCATACTTGCCCGCCCATAAAGGAGAGCACTGCAGCCTGATATCCGGATCCCGTGCCCACCTCCAGCACCTTATCGCGTGGTTGGATTCGCGCAGCCTCCGTCATCGCGGCGACCATGTAAGGCTGCGAGATCGTCTCTCTCTCGCCGAGCGGAAAAGGATGGTCATCATAAGCTCTTTCCAGGAACTGTGCAGGCACAAACTCGTGTCGCGGCGTCATGAACATCGCCTCGAGCACTCGCTCGTCATGAATGCCGCGCCGTCGCAGTTGGAGTTCAACCATCCGCCGTCGCTCGGCCTCGAACAGAATCAACTCTTTCATAGCAGTAGGGGGACATACTCAGTATACTCCTGATAAGGGCTCCTGATGGCAGATCACACTCCGGAAAAGCTGAATTCAGATCGCTATTCACGGCAGATTCTGTTCAAATCCATCGGGCATGACGGGCAGGAACGCCTGCGCTCCTCGAAGGTCGTGATCCTTGGATGCGGCGCGCTGGGGACCGTACAGGCGAACTTACTGGCAAGAGCGGGTGTGGGCAGACTCCGGATCATCGACCGTGATTACGTTGAAGAAAGTAACCTGCAGCGGCAAACTCTCTTCGATGAGTCAGACGCGGCACAGAGGCTGCCAAAGGCCATGGCCGCCGAGCAGAAGCTCAGGCGCATTAATTCTGAGGTCGAGGTGGAAGGTATTGTGGAAGACGTCGAAGCGTCCAACGTTGAAGAGCTGGTGAGGGGTTTTGACCTTCTTCTCGACGGCACGGATAATTTCGAGACCCGCTTCCTCGTGAACGATGTTGCGGTTAAGCTCGGCATCCCTTGGATTTATGGGGCGGTGGTAGCTGGCTATGGCGTCACGCTCACCATCGTACCAGGCTGCACGGCCTGCCTTTCATGCATTCTGCCCGGCTTACCCTCTGGCCTCGAGGAAACCTGTGACACCGTTGGAGTGATCGGCCCTGCGACAAACTGGGTGGCATCGATTCAAGCCGTTGAAGCCCTTAAGATATTGCTGGGACGGCAAGACGAACTCCACGGGAAACTCTTGAGCTATGACATCTGGCAGAACCGCTTTCAGCAGATCACACCGCGCCGCAATCCACAGTGCCACACCTGCGGGGCGCGCGAGTTCACCCATCTCGACGCTGAAGAACCTTCACACGTCCTGCTCTGCGGGCGAAACGCCGTCGAGATACGGCAGCGTAAGCCGCAGCAGGCTCTCGACCTTCAAGCGCTCAAAGCGCGACTCGCGGCCTTGGGATCGGTTCGCGGAAACAGTTACCTCGTTCAGTTTTGGCTTGATGCCTACGAGATGACCATTTTCGCCAACGGTCGCGTGCTGGTGAAAGGCACGGAGGATCCCACGTTGGCGCGATCTCTCTGCGCGCGGTATATCGGATTGTAATCCCCGCCCCACAGCAGGGCGCACCCTGGCCTTACTGGATGATCATCCCCGCGTAGCCCACAACGGAGTGGCGGTCCGCGCCCGCGTCGGCCGAAGTTGCGTATTTTTCAAGCTTCGCTTCCCGCGCGCCCATTTCCTTTGCGGCCATCAGTATGGCAATCACGGGGCCATATCCACACATCGTGATCCTTTCCCGGCACAGTACGTCGTAAAGTCCGGCAGGGTCCATGGCCAGCATCTTCTCAATCGCCTTGTGGTCTTTCACTCGCGTGATTCGGTCCGGCTCGTAATGGTTCATATCGCTCGAAGCAATGATGGCAACGGATTGCGACCACGCCGCGAGCGCACGCCCAATGGCGATTCCCAAGGCTTCGAGCCGTTCATATCCTATGCCGCCAATTGCAATCGGAACAAAAGTGAAGCTTTTCATTCGCCGCTGGAGAAAGGGAATCTGAACTTCCAGCGAATGCTCAGCCGCGTGGGCTTCAGCATCCTCCACCAGTCCGGCACAGTTCTGCTGAATGGCCCGGGCGAGCGGTTCGTCCACAGCCGCAAGGCCCAGAGGCGTCTGCCAATATCCATGAGGCGTAATGGCCAGTGGCTTTCCATAGCCAAAATGATTTGGGCCCAGAATCACGAATGTGGCGTGGGCAGGAATCTTGCGGTAAACCGCTCCGGCCACGGCGCCGGAGTAAATGTAGCCGGCGTGAGGCACCACGCAAGCTTTCGCATCGGGGATGATCGTAGCCGGGTCTTCGGCGCCAAGGTAATGGTCAAGGATGCTCCTGAGCTCGTTCGGATCGGCAGGATAGAATTTGCCGGCTACGGAGGGGTACCTCACCGCAGGTGACTGCATGGAAATAACCTAGCCTTCGCGTGGCAGGCCGTCAAGAACGAACCCGGCCCCAAATGGTGTAAGTCACGCACTACCTCGTGTAGCTCTCCCAGGCCAACACCCGCCGCAACTGGGCCCCAGCTCTTCTTCAGAGTCGTAAGCTATTGACGACCGAAGACTTTGTGTTACAATCCCACAGCTGGGCACGTTTGGACTTTGGCGTGCTCTCGGCATGAGGGGATTTTTAAATTCAACGGAGGTTCGAACCGATATGAAGAAGGCCGTCACTCTGCTATTTACTTTGGCGCTGGCCCTTTCCTTGGGTATGCCGGTGTTTGCCGCTGCAGCAGGCCCCGCAACTCCAAGTGCGGCCCAGACAACAACGTCAAAGAAGCACAAGAAACACCACCACAAGAAGAAGCATCACCACAAGAAATCAAAAAGCAGCTCGACAGGAGCGTAAGCGTTCCCTGGCCTGCTGATCCGTCATTTGTTGCTGAAGCCCCCGATGAATGTTGCGGGGGCTTTTTTTTCAGAGGAGTTGCGCTGCCGCTTTGTCCAAGTACCATGTTACGGTCCCTTGGGAAGGCTGGACGCGCGCCGCGGGCAGCGGCGGACCCGGTTTGGAGGGGTGAAGCACTTCACGAACGGGCTCTGCTTTACTCTCACCCGAAACCAGAAAAATCGCCTTCGAAGCCGCATTGAGCACGGGAAACGTTAAAGTAAGCCGCCACATCTCAGCCTTTTCCACCCAGTTCGGACACACGGCCCGCCGAGTTTCCTGCAAAGCTGCCGAGCCTGGAAACAGCGATGCCGTATGGCCGTTATCACCGATCCCAAGATAAATCACATCCAAGCGCGGGCACTCATTCTCCTGGATCCCAAGGGTCTTTCGCAAGTCCGCGGCGTAGTTCTCTGCCGCCGCGTCGCGGTCTGGCTGCTCAGCAGCCATGCGATGGAAGTTCCGGGCTGCTGCCGGGAGGCGATCAAGCATCGTGGCGCGGATCATCCGATAATTGCTCTTGGCATCGTCAGGCGGAACGCAGCGCTCATCCACCTGGAAGAGCTGAATATAACTCCAGGTAATTTCATTCGCAAACTCTGGGCCTGCCAGAATTTCGTAGAATGGCTTCGGCGTATCCCCTCCGGAAAGCGCCACCGTAAACGGCTTTCCATCAGGCCGTGCGTGATTCGCCAGGCTGGAGAACTCTTTAGCAGCTTCGTAGCTTAATTCATCGAGACTTTTGAAGACGCGAATGATGGGCGTAGGCATAAGATTCACATCCGGAGACTACAGCTTGCACAGGGCATCCATCGCCAGTGTAATCTGCGGAGAGCCGGTCACAGATCCTGCCACTGCCGGCCATCGCGCTCGATGAAAGCACTCGCCTCGGGCGGGCCCCATGTCCCAGCTTCGTAGAAGAAGAGGCCCTTTCTTCCATCGTTCTTCCATCGGTCGAGCAGCGGCGTGAGGAGCTCCCAGGCGAGGTCCACAGAATCCGCGCGAGTAAAAAGCATGGAGTCGCCCAGCATGCAATCCAGCAGCAATGTTTCATACGCCGTTGTCGGCGCAGCCGTCCCGAAGGCATCTTCGTAGCGGAACTCCATGGTCACAGGCCGAATCTTCATGGTGGTACCGGGAATCTTAGCGTTGAACATGAGGGAGATGCCTTCGTCCGGCTGGATGTGAATGCTGAGATGGTTGGGCTCGATGGAGGTGGTTCCTGTGCCCCGGAAAAGCAGATGTGGAGCGCGCCGGAACCTGACGGTGATTTCCGAGACTCGCTTGGGGAGCCGCTTCCCCGCCCTCAAATAGAACGGCACGTCTGCCCATCGCCAGTTGTCGACAAATAGCTTTAGTGCTGCGTAGGTCTCTACGGTCGACTGCGGAGAGACGTTGGGCTCGGCACGATAAGCTTGAAGCTTCTGGCCGTCCTCCCAACCCTCCACATACTGTCCCTTCACCGTGAACTCTTTGAGCCCGTCCAGAGGAATCGGGCGGATGGCGCGTATCACCTTCGACTTCTCATCGCGGACGCCTCCGGCTTCAAAGATCGCCGGCGGCTCCATGGCAATGAGGCTGAGGAGCGAGAGAACATGGTTTTGAACCATGTCTCGCACAAGGCCGGTCTCTTCGTAGTACGAGCCGCGGTTCTCAATACCAATCTCTTCCGCCACCGCAATCTGCACGTGGTCAATATAGCGGCGGTTCCAGAAAGGCTCAAAGATGCCGTTGCCGAACCGAAAGACCAACAGGTTCTGGACGGTCTCTTTACCCAGGTAGTGGTCAATACGATAAACCTGCTCTTCTTTGAATACAGAAGTGACGACACAGTTTAACTCGCGGGCCGACGCCAAATCGCGTCCGAAAGGCTTTTCAATCACGATGCGAGTCCACGTGTCACCCTGTTTTTTGGGCTGGGCAAGGCCTGTTGAACCGAGATGTTGCACAATCACAGGGAAAAAGCTGGGAGGTGTGGCCAGATAAAAGAGCCGATTTCCGCCCGTGCCGCGCTCGCCGTCGAGTTGATCCAGCAGAGCTTTGAGCTGATCGTAAGCGGGAGGATCGCCAAAGTCATCCGCAATATAATGCACGTCTTGCGTGAAGTCCTTCACTGCCTGGTGGTCTGAACCCGGGACATTGAGATACTTCTTCACCGCCTCTTGCATCTTGTCGCGGAAACTCTCGCTCGTGTATGGAGTCTTCGAGCACCCAATGACGGAAAACCCATCCGGCAGTAAGCCCGCACGCGAAAGATAGTAAAGGGCGGGCACCAATTTGCGCTGAGTGAGATCCCCGGAAGCGCCAAAGATCACCATGGCGCAGGGAGCTGGAACCCGCTGCGCGTCAGCGGCTTGCAATTCGGCTATTTCCTTCGTTTCAGGCATAAAATAATTATCTCCCCAGCATCGCGTGCGCCTTCGCCACGACGTTCGCCTTCGTAAACCCAAACTTCTCAGCCAGGACCTTATACGGCGCGGATGCGCCAAAATGGTTCATTCCAATCACGGCGCCTTGACTCCCGACATAGCGTTCCCAGCCGAATGGCGAAGCCGCCTCAATCGCAAGGCGCAACGCGAAACGCTCCGGGAACACTTCCTTTCGATAATTTTCCGCCTGTTTTTCAAACAACTCCCAACTCGGCATGCTGACCACCCGTGTGGCAACACCTTCCGACTTGAGTTGCTCGAAGGCTTCTATCGCGAGGGCCACCTCCGAGCCGGAAGCGACCAGCAGAATGCCCGGTGCCTTCCCCGGGGCCTCCGCCAGCACATAGGCACCGCGTTCCAGGCCGCTCGCGTCTGCGTATTTCGCCCGATCGAGGATCGGAAGCTTCTGGCGGGTGAGCACCAAGGCCAGAGGCCCCTCTCGATACTCAATCGCCACGCGCCAGGCGATGGCGGTTTCATTGGCATCGGCAGGACGGATGAGGCAAAGGTCTGGCATCGCGCGCAACGAAGGAATCTGCTCAATCGGCTGGTGTGTTGGACCGTCCTCGCCCAAAAAAACACTGTCATGCGTGTAGACGAAGATCGAATGCGCCCGCATGAGCGCGGCCAGACGAATGGCTGGGCGCATATAGTCGGAAAAGTTGAAGAACGTCGCTCCATAGGCAAGCAAGCCGCTGAGGGCCATACCATTGATGGCAGCTCCCATGGCGTGTTCACGCACCCCAAAGTGGAGATTGCGACCTCCGAAATAGCCTTTTTGAAAATCCCCCATATCTTTCAGGTAGGTGTCCGTGGAGGGATTGAGGTCCGCCGAGCCGCCGATCAGCATTGGGAGGCTGGACGCAACGGCGTTCAATACTTTGCCCGAAGCCTGACGTGTTGCCATTGGGCTGTCTGAGGGCTGAAACTCAGGAATCTTGGATTTCCATCCTTCAGGAAGTTCTCCGCGCGAAAAGCGGTCCCACTCCCCCGTGAACTGCGGGTAAGTTCGCTGGTAATCCGAAAGCTGCTGCTTCCAATCCGCCTCGAGTTTCTGGCCTCGATCAATTGCTTCTCGAAAATGCGCAACGGCTTGCGGGGGAAGGTAAAATGCCGGCTCCAGCGGCCAGTCAAGGTTTTGCTTCGTCAGCTTCACTTCATCTTCGCCCAAAGGGTTACCGTGAGCAAGATACGTATCGTGCTTGTTCGGGCTACCGAAACCAATATGCGTGTGGGAGATGATGAGAGAGGGACGCTCGCTTTGCTGCTGCGCGCTGCGCAAGGCGTTCTCTACGGCCCGCACATCGTTGCCGTCGGGAAGTTCCTGGACAAACCACGCATAGGAATCAAACCTTTTGCGCACCTCCTCCGTAAACGCCCAATTCGTTGGTCCTTCGAGCGAGACCTGGTTGTCATCGTAGAGATAAATCAGGTTATCGAGGCCCAGGTGGCCTGCAAGCGACGCCGACTCCGAGGAGAGCCCTTCCATGAGGTCGCCGTCGCTCACGAGCGCATAGATTCTATAATCGACGAGCTGATGATCAGGACGGTTGAAGTGAGCAGCGGTGTACTTCTCAGCGATGGCCATACCCACCGCCGTGCCAAAGCCCTGACCCAGCGGCCCGGTCGTGGTCTCGATGCCCGGCGTTAAGCCGTACTCAGGATGCCCCGGCGTCTTGCTACCAAACTGGCGGAATTGCTTGATTTCCTCCATCGGCAGGTCATAGCCCGTGAGATGGAGCAGGCTGTATAAAAGCATGCAGCCGTGGCCGGCGGAAAGGACAAAGCGGTCGCGGTTCGGCCAGCGAGGATTGCGGGGGTTGAACCGCAGGAGCCGCGTCCAAAGCACGTACGCCATCGCCGCCGCACCCATCGGTAGTCCCGGATGACCGGAGTTGGCTTTTTGGACGGCGTCGACCGAGAGCAGCCGGATCGTATTGATGCAAAGTTCGTCAACCTCGCTGGTGGAAAGAACCTGGTGGTGGGCCTTCGTCGCTGCTTCAGTGGACATGTCACTTATCCTCCCGCGCGAAATGTGCTGTCAAAACTCCAATTTCCCTACCTCACCTCTATTATATAACGCCAGGCTGCGGCGCTGACTTTGTTCTCTACGCGCGAACAGGGTGGGCCGGAAGCTTCCCGCATCAGCAATCCGCATCGGTGAAAGCTCTTCCCCTGTCTCGGCCTTTCTGCACGCTCTCGATGGAGGCGCCCAGGACCGTAATTTTAGTCCAGCGCGTAAATGTTTTGATATGCTGAGAATGTCCCGAATTTAGGGCCAAAGCGAAGGGAGCAGCGATGAGCAAACAGCATCTCGGCGTAATCGGCCTGGGCGTGATGGGCAGCAATCTGGCGCAGAACGCTGAAAGCAAGGGTTTCTCGGCGGCGGGATTCGATGTGAGCGCAGAAAAGGTGAGCGAGTTTGAGGCGTTGGCGCGCGGTAAAAAGCTCGTGGCCACGCGCACTCTTAAGGAATTCACGGCTGCGCTTGAGACGCCACGGCGTATCCTCGTGATGGTCCCGGCCGGCGCGCCGGTGGACGCTGTATTAAAAGACCTGCGTCCTTTCCTCGGTAAGGAGGATATCGTCATCGATGGCGGCAACTCCTACTTCAAAGATACCGAGCGACGGGCCAAAGAGCTGGACGCCGCGGGCCTGCGATTCTTCGGCATGGGTGTGAGCGGAGGCGAAGAAGGCGCGCTGCACGGCCCAAGCCTTATGCCCGGCGGCCGGGAGGAATCCTACCATCACCTCCAGGACGTGCTCACCCGGATGGCAGCGCAGACGGAGGACGGCGCCTGCTGCGCGTATCTCGGCCCCGGCGGTGCAGGCCATTACGTTAAGATGGTGCACAATGGCATTGAATACGGCATCATGCAGGCGATTTGCGAGGCCTATGACCTTCTCCACACGGCCTTAGGAGCGCGCGCAGCGGAATTGCGCGACATTTTTGCCGAATGGAACGCAAAAGAGCTGAACTCTTTTCTCGTTGAAATCACGGCCTTGGTGCTTGACAAGATCGACCCGGAGACCAAGCAGCCCCTGGTCAATGTAATCCTCGACGAAGCCGAACAGAAAGGCACAGGAAAGTGGACGGCTCAGGATTCACTCGATCTCGGCGTGGCCGTGCCCACGCTTTCCGCCGCGGTCTCCGCGCGCATACTTTCCGCGCAAAAGGAAGAGCGAGTGGCGGCCTCGTCCATCTTGAAAGGGCCTCGGACTCGCTTCTCAGGAGATAGAACGCAATTCACGGAGCAGGCGCGCCACGCGCTGCACGTGGCCATGCTTGCCTGTTACGCGCAGGGCTTCGAACAGTTGCATGTGGCCTCGAAAGAATACCAATACAACCTCAACCTTCCGGAAGTGGCGCGCATCTGGAAGGGAGGATGCATCATCCGCTCTAAAATGCTGGACCCGATCAAGACAGCTTTCGGCTCCAATCCGGCTTTGAAGAACCTGATGCTCGATCCCACCCTGAGCCAAGTGATCAATGAAAAAGCGCCCAGCCTGCGTGAGGTGGTGAAACTCGCGGCGGACCTGGGCATCTCGGCACCCGCCTTCAGCACTGCGCTCGCCTACATCGACGGCGTCCGGCGCGACCGCCTTCCGGCGAATCTGCTCCAGGCATTGCGTGATTGCTTCGGAGCGCATACTTACCGCCGAATCGACCGCGAAGGCATCTTTCATACACAGTGGAAAGCATAAGACACAGAATGGTGAATTGGAAATTATGAATTCTGAGTTTAGGCTCAAGCAAACGAATTCACCATTCACAACTCAGCACCCATAGCTCGCTAGGAGGGGTTCTCCGGTCGTTTGCGTTACCTACTGGATGGAACTACCAAATGAGCGCGGCGGGCGCTGCTCCGGCCATTACTTCTGGATCAAGCTCGTACCCAAAGCCAGGAGCATCGCTGAGCTCGAGGAAACCGCCTTTCGGCTGAGGCTCGCCTCGAAGTAACGGCCGGCCTCCTTGTGCCAAAATATCCACATATTCCGCGCGCGAAGAGTTAGCGGTTGAGATCACAAAGTGATAGGTGGGCGCACCCAGACCGTGGGGAATTACCGGGAGGTTGTAAGCGCTCGCCATGGCCGCGATCTTCTTCAGCTCGGAAAATCCACCTGCACGGTAGATATCCGGCTGAAGAATATCCACGGCTTTGTTTTCAATCAGCTCCCGGAAGCCATAGCGTGTAAATTCGTGCTCGCCTCCGGTGAGGAGCATGTCCGGCACCGCATCTTTAATGCGGCGATAATCATCCATCTGGTCCGGGGGGACAGGCTCTTCCATCCACAACACTTCATACGGCGCGACCGCTTTTGCCAACTGAATGGCATAAGGCACATCGAGGGCCATGTAGCAATCCAGCATGATGTCGCCGTCCAGGCCGATCAGATTTCTAGTCTTCTCGACCAAGGCAATATTTTTCCGCAGGCCTTCTTGGCCGTCCGCGGGGCCGCAAGGTATGGCCAGTTTCACGTGCCGGAAGCCTTCTTTCAGATGGCGCTCCGTCAAGTTACCGGTGACGTACAAAGGAATCTTTTCCTTGGTTTTTCCGCCTGCCAGGCTATAAACGGGCTGTCCAAGGGCTTTCCCGATGACATCCCACAAGGCCAAATCGATGCCGCTGATTGCTTCAATCACAATTCCCTTGCGTCCATAGAACTGCGAAGCTCGGAACATCTGCTCCCAAAGCAGCTCGATGTTGAAAGGGTCCTGCCCAACAAGGAGCTTCCGGAATTGCCCCTCGACGATCTCGGTGATGAGCTTTCCCTTGCCTCCGCCCGCAATCCCGAAACCGCGAATGCCAGCATCCACATGAATCTCCACAATCGCGGCCGTCATAGGACCAAACCAACTTGATCGCTGCTCCCGATAAGCTGGATAAATCGACATCGGGTTAGCCACCAGCCCTTCGCTCAGCCAGGACTCGCTCATCGGGACGGTATGAACGTTGACCGCAGTAATGCGCAAGGTTCCATTCTCCTTTAGGTGGGTGGGGTAGCCACGGGACGATTTAGGTCCCGTGGGTTCGTGAATTGAAACAATTATCCGGCAAGCCCACGACACAAACGCCGTGTCGTGGCTACCCGCTCCCGGCCGCTATAGACGCTGCGCCGAGCGCTTCCCCGCCGGTTTCCCGTCAGGCCGCATGAAGCCAGCATTGACCCGGCGTAAATAGCTTTGCGGCCGTATCTGTATTGACGTATGTATGGATGAATGCCATCATCTCTCCATGGCAGCAACGATAGCGGGCTTTGACTGGGATGACGGGAACCGCACGAAGTGTCTTAAGCACGGTGTCTCCGCAGAAGAGCTCGAATCTCTCTTTTTGCGTCCGGTCATGATTTTACCGGATGAAGGACACTCTCGCGCGGAAAACCGCTTCACGGCCGTTGGCC
Source organism: Terriglobia bacterium (assembly GCA_050745365.1). GTDB lineage: Bacteria > Acidobacteriota > Terriglobia > UBA7540 > UBA7540 > RH2-MAG17b. The sequence goes on along the minus strand of JBOGJS010000294.1, from coordinate 6,591 downwards.
AGACTGCGACAGGACGTTCCATCTTTCTGGTTTTCACAATCCGCGAGAAGAATGGGAAGCAGTACATCCGGCCGATCAGCGCCCGGTATATGCACAAGGAGGAAGTTCAGCATTATGAAAAAGAAAATCCCAACTTTTAAGAACGATAAGGAGGCTGAAGCCTTCGTGGAAACTGCCGACCTGACGGAGTATGACCTTTCCGGCGCAAGATCCGTCCGCTTCGAATTCGCGAAGAAGATCGCGCGGGTCAATATGCGAATGCCCGAGCCTTTGCTGAAGGCGGTCAAGAGCCGTGCCAACGCGCGCGGCATTCCTTACCAGCGCTTCATCCGCGAGGTCCTCGAAGACGCCGTAACCCTCCGTAGGCGCTAAGGGAACATGCCGAGGCTTACTTTGTGACCTGGGGCGGAGCCGGGGTCTCGCCATCTAATGTGGCAAGGTAATCACCGCGACTCCAAAACCTCCCAGCATCATCTTGTCATTCGAAAGATGCCGGAATGCCGGCGGCTGTTCGCCGGTGGTCTGGTCAACGTATTCTTCAGTCCCGCCCGCGGAGTTTGGGATGGTCATCGTAAAAGGGCGGTTTCGCTCGTTGGCCAGCAGAACCTTATGCTTTCCCACTTGAGTAATGAAACCCTGCGCGTACACGTGCGGGACGCTCACTTCGCTTCGAACGAGCTTATCGCCAGGTCCGAAATTGTCTTTGAGAATCTTCAGCGTCCAGAAGCGGGCGTTAGGCTGGCCAGTTTTCCAATTCACCATCGAGACGCTAGGGAATTGCGTGGGATATCCCACCAGTTGAGACTCTCCCACCACCTCAACTCCCAGATTCGCGAGGTGGCCGTAAAGGTAAGCGTACATCGCTGAGCAGAGATTCCAGTAAAAAGTTGGAATCGATTCTTTGCCCTCAGGATCACCCGGCAGGATAGCACCAAGCTCGTCCGTGTCCGTCCGGGTTTCAGGGGAAAGCCGCTTCCGAATTGCCTGGATGTACCGCACCGTGTTCAAAAAAGCGCTGGCTTGCGTGAAGAAGGTGTACTGCCACGCGCCCTCACTTTCGTCGGCGCTCGGGTGGGCGTAAAAGTGATACGAAATCATATCCAGCGGCGTACCCGGCTTGTGGTTTTTGTGATTCAGAAAATAGTCGACGAATCGCGGCTCTCCCGACGGGCCACCCAGAGCCATGCCGACGAACTTGATGCTCGGGTCCGCTTTGTGGATGGCACCGGAGATTGCGTCGTAAATGCGCGTGTAAAACTCCGGGTTCATGTGATGCTCGGAATCCACTTCATTGAGAACTTCCCAATAAGCAATTTTGTAATGATGGGCCGACGTGTGCTCGTGTCCGTACTCGTCCTTGAAGCCGCCCTTTGTATACCAACTCACGAGCCGCCCATAGTAATCCGCCACCTGCTCCATGCTTAGGCCAACTAATTGCGTTCCTTGCTCGTAATTCCAGTCCACCTGGTCCGGGCGTGCGGGGTAAGGCACGGGCCTTGCGGTTTTCCACATCCACTCGGGAATGGTGCTGAAGTTAATGATCACCGAGTGGCCAGCCGTCGCGTTCATGAAATCTTCCATCGTGGGATCGATCAGCGAAAAATCCCATGATGTTTTTCCGTTGGCGGGTGGATCGAGTTCCGCGACAGCCAGCTTGGGATAAGGCAGCCAGGGAACATAACGCACGTCATCGGCGCCGAGGTTATGAAGCGCTTCAAAAACACGGTTGTGAATTGCGGAGCCACGACGCAACGGCGGGTTGACCACGACCTGCAATGTAGGGGTGCTTTCTGAAACCCCAGTCACTTCGTCCCAATTCACCCTCACCTCACAGGCTTGCGGCTCACTTGCGGCCGTTCGGCGGCGGGCGGTCAGGCGGCGGCCCGCGCAGCCGGATATGCCCGTCACCAAGAGCCCGCCGATCAGCAGAAGGATGCCTAGAGTTTGTTTCAAAACCTCAGGTCGCAGACGTGAGGATTTATCCCGCCACGCAAAATGGCGGCGTAAAGCCGCCTCTACCGTGCGTGTGCGATGGCACGAATCAGGTTTTAAACCAGCCACAATTCGTCGCGGCATGAAGAAGGCCCTCCTTTTAAGGAACCATCCAGCTCAGCCCATGAGCCTGCGCCAGGGCCAGAGCACTCAGCAAGGCGGCCAGCAGTATACTGTGCCAGAAGGTGGTTCGAAGCACTTCACCTTCCTTCCCGACCAGCCCCACCGTCGTCACGCCAATAGCAATATTCTGCGGCGAGATCATTTTGCCCATCACGGCGCCCGAGGAGTTCGTTGCGGCGAGCAGAAGCGGGCTCACTCCAATACGGTGAGCCACGGCCACCTGGAGATTTCCAAAAAGCAAATTGCTGGCCGTATCACTTCCGGTCATAAAGCAGGCAATCCAACCCAAGAAACCACTGGCAAAAGGAAACACACTTCCAAGACTGGCTAAGGCAGCCCCAAGCGTATACGTCATTCCTGAATAGTTGTAGAGATACGCCAGCGCGACAATCAGGCATACCGTCAGCCCCGGCAGCGCGAGCTGCCTCACCGTCTTCATTCCGGACTTCATCACGACACCAGGGCCCGCCTTCAATAAAATTGCCGTGACGAGCGTCGCCGCCAGGCCAGCCGTGCCGGCGGCAAGCGGCTGAAAGGAATAAATCGCGGCGTAAAGCTTGTGGTATAAGGTGATTTGGATGGCGTCATGAAGATACGGGACGTGTATCTTCAAAGCGCCTTTTTCGAAAAGTCCCAGAACGGACCAGACAATCATCACCACGGCCAGCACGCCCCACGGCAGCCATGCCTGAACGCTTTCGCGGCGGGATTGTTTGCGCCTTCCCTCCAACTCTTCTGAGGCAGCCGGCTTCCAGAATTGCAGAAGCCCCGCAACCGCCGCGATCGAAATGATTGACGCCAGAATGTCTGGAGCGTAAGGACCCCACGCATTAGAAACAACAAACTGCGTGAGCGCAAATGCGCCGCCGCCCACAACGGCTGCGGGCCACGCCTGCTTCAGTCCCTTGCGTCCCGCCACCACCCATAGCAGATAAGCGGGAAGGATCAACGAAATGAAAGGAAGCTGGCGCCCAACCATGGCCGAGAGTTTCGATTGATTCAGTCCTGTAACTGCCGCAAGGGCCACAATCGGAATGCCAAGCGCGCCAAACGCTACGGGCGCCGTGTTCGCAATCAGCGAGACCGTCACAGCCTTCCGTGCTTTAAATCCAAGTGCAACCAGAAGGAAAGCCGCTACCGCGACCGGGGCCCCGAAGCCCGCCGTGCCTTCAAGCAATGCGCCAAAGCAAAATGCTACCAAAATGGCCTGAACGCCCAGATGTCCTGAAGCATTCTGGGCCATCCAATCGCGCAGCAGATCAAAGCTCCCGGTCTCGACGGCCAGATTGTAAAGCCATAGCGCCGCGAGCACGATCCACATGATAGGCCAAAGGGCGTACACAACCCCGAAACCGACGCTCACGGCCGCGAGGTCCACAGGCATTCGCCACACGAGTTCGGCAACAAGGAGAGCCGCGGCCAGGGCCCATGCCGCGGAAGCGTACGCCGACTTGCGAAGCGCCCCCATCAGAACCAGGAGAAGCACCAGCGGCGCGGCCGCGGCCAGCGCGGAAAGCGCCAGAGGATGCAAAGGGCTAACAGGTTGAGACCAAATCTTTGGCATATTTATTCGCGTGCTCACACCCGGCTGAAATCGCGTACTATAATAACCTCCTTGGTGTCCTACATGGAGTGCAATGATATTCACGCGCCGCAAATTGCTTGCCTCCTCGGCTCTTTTCCTGGGCGACAAACTTCTTGAATCACTTGCAACTCCCTTGAGCCACTGGAATAGCTCTCTTCATTTGCAAGCGGCTCAATTGCCCGGGCCAAGTCCGCAAGCGCAGCCATCCTCTGTCATTTTTGTTGATGTCGCCAAAGAATCCGGTCTGAATATACCGAATGTTTGGGGCGGCGTCCATCACAAGAAATACATCATTGAGGCCAAGGGGAGCGGCATCGCTTTCTTCGACTACGATATGGACGGCTGGCTCGATATTTACCTCACCAACGGCACGCGCCTGGACGCGCATTGGCCGCCAGGGGAGGCGCCACACACTCATCTCTTGAAGAACAACCGTGACGGAACGTTCACCGACGTCACCGCGAAATCCGGCCTCGCGCGCACCGGCTGGCAAACCGGCGTCTGCGTGGGCGACTATGATAACGATGGTGTGGACGACCTTTTCCTGACCTTCTGGGGCCACAATATTCTCTTCCACAACAACGGCGACGGCACGTTTACCGACGTCACGCGGAAGGCAGGCCTTTGGAAAGATGAAGTGCGATGGGGCTCCGGCTGCTGCTTTCTCGACTACGACCGCGACAGCCATCTCGATCTTTTCGTCGCGAATTATATTGTCTTCGACATCGATAAGGTCCCGGCGCCAGGCCAGACCGGCTATTGCCAATGGAAAGGCATCCCGGTGATGTGCGGTCCTCGGGGCTTGCCGGGCGGGTCCAACCTGCTATACCACAATAACGGCGACGGCACCTTCATGGACGTTTCGGAACGAGCCGGCATACTCAAGACCGGCCCGCGCTATGCCATCACGCCCGTCGCCTATGATTTTGATAATGACGGTTGGCCGGATATTTATGTGGCGGTGGATTCTGAGCCGAGCATCCTGTTCCATAACAATCATAACGGTACCTTCACGGACGTGGGTGTAATGGCCGGCGTCGCCTACAACGAAGACGGCCAGGAACAGGCCGGCATGGGTGTTGCGGTGGGCGACTACGATTGTGATGGCAACCTGGACATCTTCAAAACCAACTTCTCCGACGACACTTGCGACCTGTATCACAATAACGGCGACGGCACGTTCACCGACGTTACTTTTGTCTCCGGTTTAGGGGTGAATACCCAATATGTCTGCTGGGGATGCGGCTTTATGGATTATGATAACGATGGCTGGGTGGATATTTTCCAGGTCAACGGCCATGTCTATCCCGGAATTGATGCCTACCACCTCGATCAGACATTCAAGGAACCTCGGGTCGTCTATCACAATCTCGGCAACGGCAAATTCAAAGATGTCTCGGCGGAGATGGGTCCGGGCGTGTCGGAGCGCTACTCGAGTCGCGGTTGCGCCTTCGGCGATTATATGAACAATGGCGATATCGACGTGCTCGTCCTCAACATGAACGATCTGCCGTCATTGCTCCGAGATGAGGGTGGGAACAAGCAGAACTGGATCAAGCTGAAGCTGGTGGGGACGCAGTGCAACCGTACCGCCATTGGCGCGCGCGCCTACGTCACCGTCGGCAAGCACCGCCAAATGAATGAGGTGGCGAGCGGGGGGAGCGTAATGTCCCAGAGCGATTTTCGTCTGCACTTTGGCATGGGCCATGCGCAAAAGGTGGACCTGGTTGAAGTCAAGTGGCCCACCACGTGGAAGGTCGAAAGATTCACCAATCTCAACCCCAACCAGATTGTGACGATCAAGGAAGGCTCCGGCATCGTGAAGGTGGAGAAGGGGGCGAAGTAAGCAAGCGATCCATCTCAACCAAACACAACGGCAGCCGCCAATAGACAGCCTCAAATACCCAGCACGTCGGTAAGCTGCTTCACCGCGCTGGCGGAGTTTTTAAGCGCGGCCTGCTCCTCGGCGGTGAGCTTGATTTCAATGATCTCCTCGATGCCATTCGCACCCAGTTTTACCGGCACTCCTACAAACAGGCCGTTGATGCCATACTCGCCCTCCAGGTAAGCAGCGCAGGGCAGGATTTTTTTCCGATCGAGAAAAATGGCCTCAATCATTTCAACCACAGCAGCGGAAGGCGCATAGTAGGCGCTGCCCTTCTTCAGCAGGTTTACAATCTCTGCCCCGCCTTTGCGTGTGCGCGCGATAATAGCCTCAAGCTGGTCCTTGGGCAAAAGCTCTGTAACCGGAATGCCGGCCACCGTGGTGTAGCGCGGGACAGGCACCATCGTGTCGCCGTGACCGCCAAGCACAAAGCCCTGAACGTTCTGTACCGAGACGTTTAGCGCCTCCGCAAGAAAAGTCCGGTAGCGCGCTGTATCCAGCACGCCAGCCATGCCCAAGACCCGGTTCTTGGGAAATCCGCTCACCCGGAAAGCAGTTTGCGCCATCGCGTCGAGCGGATTCGTGACCATGATGAGGACGGCTTTGGGTGAACGTTTCGCAGCTTCCGCGACTGCGCTTTTCACCACGTCAAAATTGGCCTTCAATAAATCGTCGCGGCTCATGCCGGGCTGGCGCGGAAAACCAGCCGTCATGACGATGACGTCGGAGTTTGCCGTATCCGCATAATCGTTGGTGCCTGTCACGCGAACATCATATCCCTCAATCGGGCCCGCCTCGAGCAGATCCAGTCCTTTGCCCTGGGGAACGCCCTCCAGAATATCCACCAGGACAACGTCAGCCAAGCCTTTATCCGCAAGACGTTGCGCTAAAGTCGCGCCCACATTGCCCGATCCGATCACAGTTACTTTCTTACGCATTTGTCCTCCTACTGTTTCAAAAAGCTGCGAAGCACGGCGGGAAGGATGCCACCGTTACGATAGTAATC
>JBOGJS010000293.1:0-12403 GCA_050745365.1 Terriglobia bacterium | reverse complement strand
GTTTCTGCTCGACAATGGAACCGAGGGCGTGAATGTTCACGGGGTTGTTGCCCACATAGAGGGTTTGTTCCTTGTCGATGGTAATCACAACCCTTTCACTCTTGACGACCTTCACCGTCCGCGTCTTCGGCAAATTCACTTCGATCCCCGACTGAAGGATGGGCGCGGTCAGCATGAAAATCACCAGCAAAACCAACACCACGTCGACAAGAGGCGTGATGTTGATCTCCGAGAGCGATGTTTGCGTTGTTCCTCTGGAACTCGTAAAAGCCATCAATCGCCTCTACGTAAAATAGCGCTCGGTCATGTTCAGAAACTCCAGCGAGAATTCATCCAACATGCCCCCAAATTCTTTGATGCGCTGAAGGAACTGATTGTAAGCGATCACGGCGGGAATGGCGGCAAACAGACCGCCTGCGGTGGTAATGAGCGCCTCGGCAATCCCGGGAGCCACGCTTTGCAGCGAAGCTGTGCTTGCTGTTCCCAGGCCGTGAAACGCATCAATAATGCCCCAGACCGTTCCAAACAGTCCGATAAAGGGACAAACACCGCCCGTCGTCGCCAGCCAACTCAGCCAATGTTCCATCTGCGACAATTCTCCCGAGGATGCAATTTGCAGAGCTCGCCTTACCGCCTCCAAGCTCCGGATGCGAGGCTTCCCGGGGTTCTCGGGGTAAACAGCCTGGCTTTCAATTTCGCGGTAGCCACCCTTGAAAACACCCGGCAGGGGGCTCAACGGCAAGACCTCTGCCGACGCCCTGATATCGGAAAGTTTTTTGCTTTGATGGAAGATACGGATAAATTCCTGGGATTGCCGGTGCGCGTTCTTAAATGCCTGATATTTCTTGAAGATAATCGCCCAGGAAAAAATGGAAAAGAAAAGAAGAATCAGCAGTACAATCCACGCGACCAGCCCGATGCTGCCCATGAGCTGTGCGATTTCACCTTGAACCCAGAACAGAAGAGGAAAACCCAACTAACCTCCTTTCGACTTTGCTACATTAAGCTAGCACAGCGTTGGACAACCGTCAATAATCGGGAAGTCTCTGGGGTGCGCGACACAAAAGTTGAGAACTTCGGAAGTTAACATGGCCCCGCAAGTGGCCGGGCCGTGCTTAGCCGTAGGTGCAATCTACGGACAGCACGACATATGATCCCGTCAACCCTGGAAGGGTTGACCCTGGCTAGCTCGCGCCTTGTTCGGCCCCTCCAGGGCCGCCGGGGCTTCGTGGCTCGCCGCCTCCGTAGGTTCTACCTAACGGCTACTCACAGTGTCCCGCTCCGCGGGACCGCCTGCAGCCTGACGCTTTCCGTACGCAAGGACGGACGCATGAAAGCAAGCGAAACGCATAACGGCAAACTTTCCGCCACATCTGCGCCCGAAACTGAAGCACACAGGCCCCCACACCCTCGGGGTTTGCGCTTGACAAGCAGGTTTAGTCTATGTTTTCTTGTTTTTTACAGCGCTGAAGCTGCGCGCGCGGCCCAAATCGCATGTCGCTGATCGAAACCAACCTGGCCGAGCCGCGGCAGGAGGCGGTCTTCTTCTATGGCCTCTTTCTCCGCGGCTATCCGATCCAGAAACTCCGTGCGGATATTGATGTTTCCCCCGAAGTCCTCGATCGCTGGCAAAGGCTTGCCTTGCAAGATCCCTGGTATCAGGCTGCTGTCGAGCGCATGCTGACCTATCGCAAGGAAGTGCTGGCCATTTTTGACTCGCTGATCTTCCGCGAAATGACAACTTCCGCCCAGATGCAGTAATCCTTCACCCCAGCGGAATGGTTTCTCAGATTCTGAGATGCAGGAGAATATCTGTGCCCCAGGTGAGGAAAAACAGGACGCTGATATAACCGTTGAGAGTAAAGAAAGCGGCGTTCACGCGGGAGAGATCAGAAGGTTTCACCAGCCGGTGCTCGTAGACCAGCAACACCGCAACGAGTGCCACGCCCGCACCCGCCAGCCAGCCCAGGTGCTCCAATCTTACAACTTCGGCCAGAAGCGCCACCATCAGGATGTGCAGTGCAGCCGAGCCACCGAGCGCGGCAGGAATTCCAAAGCGGCTGGGAAACGACGCCAGTCCTTGTTCCCGGTCAACTTCGACATCCTGGCAGGCATAGATGAGATCAAATCCCGCGACCCAGAGCGTGACGGCAGCACCGAGCAGCAGGATGCCGGGCCGCACATCGCCCCGTAATGCAATCCAGGCAGCGATCGGTGAGAGGCCCAGGCAGAAGCCCACCGCAAGATGCGAAAGCCACGTGAAGCGCTTCGTGTAGGAATAGCCAAGGAGGACCACGAGCGCGATGGGGGAAAGCTTGAAAGCCAGCGGATTCAGCTCGTAGGCTGCCAGGACGAACACAGCACAGGAGATCACCGTAAAACCTGCGGCGAAACTCAGGCTGAGCTTTCCAGTAACCAAAGCTCGGCGTCGAGTACGAGGATTCAGCGCATCGAACTTCACGTCGGCAATGCGGTTGAACGACATGGCGGCGCTGCGCGCAGCGATCATGGCGACCACAATCCACAGCAACGCCCGCCACGCCGGCCATCCTCGCACCGCCAACAGAGCGCCCGTCAAGGCAAACGGCAGGGCAAAAACCGAGTGCTCAAACTTGATCATCTCGAGAGCAATGCGGATCCTGGCGGGCCGGCGCTCTCCTGGGGAGCCGGGCGGCCTGGAATGCCGACTTTCCGCTAGGGTGCCTGGAGCATCAGCTTGACTTGGGTTTTCCATCGGCTAGCATCATCTTGAACGACGCCACCGTCCCTGTCAATTTCGCGGGTCGTGTGACTCGCGAAGTCACGCGCTTGACCCTGCGGGAGTCGGCCAGTAGAATGATAAATTTAGCATCGGGTGCCAAGACCCGCTGGGGGAGCATCAGAAGAAATGATGGGACCGATTCCGGAAGCATTGACGTTTGATGACGTGCTGTTGCGTCCGGCGAAGTCTTCCGTGCTGCCTGCCCAAGTTGACACTCGAACCCTCTTCAGCCGCAACATTCCCCTCAATATCCCGATTGTGAGCGCCGCAATGGATACGGTCACCGAGTCGCGGCTGGCCATCGCTCTTGCCCAGCAGGGAGGGATTGGAATTGTCCATCGCGCCATGCCCATTGACCGGCAAGCCGCGGAGATTGACAAGGTGAAGCGCTCTGAGAGCGGCATGATTGTGGATCCAGTGACCGTCAGCCCCAGGAATCGCATTTCGGACGCGCTTGAAATTATGACGCAGTACAAGATCTCAGGAGTCCCGGTCACCATGGATGGCCGTCTCGTGGGCATCCTCACCAATCGCGACCTGCGCTTCGAGTCACGTTTTGACTTGCCCGTCGAGTCGGTGATGACCAAGGAAAATCTCATCACCGTTGCCGTGGGCACCACGCTCGACGAGGCCCAGGAAATGCTCCACAAACATCGGGTGGAGAAGCTTCTCGTTGTGGATAAGGACTTCAATCTTAAAGGGCTGATTACGGTGAAGGACATTCAGAAGCGCATCAAATATCCGAACGCCGCGAAGGATGCACAGGGACGGCTTCGGGTGGGTGCGGCGCTGGGCGCCACGGGTGACTTCCTCGATCGCGCCCAGGAACTCGTGAAGGCGAAAGCGGACGTCCTGGTGGTGGACACCGCGCACGGGCATTCCCATCGGGTGCTGGAGGCGGTAAGGACCATTAAATCAAAGCTTCCGGACGTGGATCTGGTGGCTGGCAACGTGGCTACTTCCGAAGGCGCACGCGATCTGCTGGCGCTAGGCCTGGACGCTATTAAGGTGGGGATCGGGCCCGGCTCCATCTGTACCACCCGCGTTGTAACCGGCGCGGGCGTCCCACAGGTCACGGCGATTCTCGAATGCTCGAGCGAGGCGCGCAAGGCCGGGGTACCCATCATCGCCGACGGTGGCGTGAAATTCTCTGGAGACGTGACCAAAGCGATTGCCGCAGGGGCAAGCTCAGTGATGATTGGAAGCCTTCTTGCCGGCACAGAAGAAAGCCCGGGCGAGACGATCCTCTACCAGGGCCGGAGTTTTAAGTCCTATCGCGGCATGGGGTCGATCGGCGCCATGTCCTCCGGCTCCAGCGACCGTTACGCCCAGGAAGGGCAAGTGGTTTCAAAGATGGTTGCGGAGGGCATTGAGGGGCGGGTGCCGTACAAAGGTCTGCTCGCCGAGCTTGTTATGCAGCTTGTAGGCGGGCTGCGCTCAGGAATGGGTTACTGCGGCTGTTCGAGGATTGAGGAACTGCAGGAAAAGGCGCAATTCTTGCGCATCACTACGGCGGGCCTGCGCGAGAGCCACGTGCACGACGTGATCATCACCAAAGAGGCGCCCAATTACCGCCTTGAGTAAGAAAGCTTCACCGGACCCCTCCAACCCTTCTCATCAACGGTTGCTTCGCTGGGTGGTGACCCTGTGCTGGGCTGGCCTCGTCTTTGACCTTTCCACCGCAGGTTTCGGGACCTCTTTCACCTCGGTCATGCTGCACCGCCTTCTCGCGCTTTTGCGCATCCGGCTTTCCCCGGCCCATTTTGAAGTGCTCCATTTCCTCGTACGAAAGTCCGCGCATTTCACTGAGTACGGCATTTTGGCATTGTTGCTTTATATCAGCCTTTCTGGAGCGCGGCGGTTTGATTGGCGACCGCGCGTGGCCCTCTGGAGCGTGGTGATCGCTGCCGTCTACTCCCTCACCGATGAGTTCCACCAGATCTTCGTCCCGGATCGCGGCCCTTCACTCAAAGATTGTGCCCTCGACACGACAGGCGCTTTGGTGGCCATCCTGCTGGTTCGTCTGTTTACCCGGCCGCGCCAGGGTTCGAAGCGCTCCGATTCTGAGCGCCCACAGCCTTCGGCTGCCAATGTGAGGCATGACAAAGCGTAGCGCGGACCTGCGCTGTTCAGGTCCGCGGCTTTTCGCGATCTTCGGGCAAAAAACGCAGACCTCAAAAACGGAGGTCTGCGCTACACGGTTTGGCGTCGAACGTCATACAGCAAGCCACGATCAGTGCTTTTCTGACCGTGGCTGCCACTGCCGCCTTTGGACACCTGAAAACAGTGAAACGTTTCTAAAGGATCTGGGCGCGGTCGAGCAGAATTTGCTGGAGGGCTTGCGCGCTGCGGGCTACTCCCACTCGAGGGGAAGTGAAAGGCGACTCGTGCTCGATGCTGATCACGTGCTGGTAGCCAACCGCCTGCAGCATCTCGACGATCGCTTTCCATTCTCCCAAGTCGTGCCCGAATCCGATATCGGCATAGGACCACGATCTCCTGACGATATCGTCATAAGGCGTCAGGTCGGCGAGGCCATTCACGGCGACGTTGCGCCGATTGATGAGGATGTCTTTGCCGTGCATGTGGAAGATGGCGCCTTCCTCTCCGAGCTTTTGCACGACGGCAACCGGATCGACGCCCAATTGAAACAAGCCGCTCAAATCCAGGTTTGCGCCGATATTGTCACCCGCAGCTTGCCGCAGCTTCAGAAGCGAGGACACGTTATAGACCGAATACCCTGAATCCATCTCGAGGGCTATCCTCACCTGCCGGGCGCGAGCGTAAGCACTGAGGTCTTTCCAATAAGGGATGAGCACGCTATTCCACTGCCAATCTAAGATCTTTCGAAACTCATCTGTTTCCAGGGATTGAATCCAGTTAGGATGATTCCCCGTTCCATCCCCCGGACATCCGGAGAAGCACACAATATGGTCTATGCCGGCTTTAGAGGCAAGATCGATGGACTGGCGATATACGGCATCCTCGCGCCCGGCACGCTCGCGGTCCGGATGAACGGGGTTGCCGTGACAACTGAAGGCGCTGATCACGAGATCGTTCTTCTCAAACAGCCTCAAATAGGATCTGAGCTTCTGGTTATCGGCAAGCAGAGCCTCGCGGTTGCAGTGAGCCTCGCCGGGATCATTTCCCGACGCGATTTCGACCGCCTCAATCTTCAGCTCTTTAACCGTGTCGATCATCTGAGAGGTTGGAAGCTTGCGGAAAGCCGTGTCAAAAACACCGATCCGGATTTTGGTTTTGGGATCGCGAACTTCCCTGACGAGGCTGGTGAGAGTTGATCTGGTTTGGTCGCCGGGTGAGGAAGGAGAAGCGGCTCCGGGTGAGCCGTGCGCCATTCCCGGCGAGAGCGGAACGAGGCCTGCGGCTGGCGCGAGGGTGATCGCTTTGAGAAGCCTTCGCCGGCTAAGTGGTGCCGGGTACTTCGGATCTTCGCTCATGTTTCCTCCGTTCCCAGCGGAGGACGGGCCTGCGGGCTGCCATGGTTTCGTCGAGCCTTCTGACGCGGGTGGTGTGCGGAGCCGTGAGCACAGTTTCTGGATCTTCTTCCACCTCGCGGGCGACCGCCCGCATCGCATCGATAAAGGCATCAAGCTCGTTCTTGCTGGCGCTTTCCGTTGGCTCAATCATCATGGCACCGGGAACAATCAGGGGAAAAGAAACGGTGTAGGGATGGAAGCCATAATCCATGAGCCGCTTCGCTACGTCGCCGGTGTGGACGCCGCGAGCGGCCTGGCGGCGGTCCGAAAAGACGCATTCATGCAGGACGGGAGCATCATGGGGAAGGTCGTAGGCGTTCTGCAGTTTGTGGCGAACGTAGTTAGCATTCAACACGGCGTCTTCGGTGACTTGGCGCAATCCCTCCGGGCCGTAAGCGAGCATATACGCAAGAGCGCGAACTGCCATGCCGAAATTTCCGTAAAAGGCGCGGACGCGGCCAATGCTTTTCGGGCGGTCGAAGTTGACCCGGTAAGTTCCGTCTTCGCTCTCTTCAACAAGAGGAGCGGGAAGGTAGGGCGCGAGAAAGCTCTTCACGGCCACCGGGCCCGAGCCTGGCCCGCCTCCGCCGTGCGGCGTGGAGAACGTTTTGTGCAAGTTGAGATGCATCACATCCATCTCAAAATCTCCGGGCCGCGCAATGCCGGCGAGCGCGTTCATGTTGGCGCCGTCCATATAAACCAGGCCGCCTTTGGCGTGGACGGCTCGAGCGATATCCACAATCTGGGTCTCGAAAATGCCGAGTGTGTTGGGATTCGTGAGCATCAGCCCGGCAACCTCCTCCGTCATCGCATGGCGGAGGTCTTCAAGGTCCACCGAGCCGCGGTCATTGGATTTCAATTTGCGCACTTCGCAGCCGGCAATCGTCACGCTGGCCGGATTCGTGCCGTGGGCAGAATCGGGAATTAAAATGTACTTGCGGCGCTCGCCCCGGTCATCGAGATAAGCGCGAATCATCAAAAGCCCTGTCAACTCGCCTTGAGCGCCCGCAGCCGGCTGCAGGGAAACGGCATCCATGCCGGTAATCTCGGCAAGGCATCGGGCCGCCTCCGCCATGATTCTGAGGCATCCTTGGGCAAGAGCTTCGGGGGTGTAAGGATGGTCCGTGGCCGGCCCCTTGAGGTGAGAAACCACTTCGTTGATCCTGGGGTTGTATTTCATCGTGCAAGAGCCCAGCGGGTAGAGACCCGTCTCGATGCCATAGTTCCATGTCGAGAGACGGGTAAAGTGGCGGATCACTTCCAACTCTGAGACTTCAGGGAAATCTTCCACTTCCGGGCGCAGGAATTCCTCGCCCAGGAGCTCCTTCGGAGGGATGACGGGAACATCCAATGGCATCAGTTCCGCACCCGTCTTCCCAGAGGAAGACCTTTCAAAGATGAGTGCTTCGTTGCGCGTTACATGGCACCGGGCTTCGGTGATCACTTCTCTATCCTTATCTTGGGTGGTAGCCACGCTGGGTGCTTTTCCAACCGTGGGTTTTTTACCCGGGAAACCATTCACGGTCCCGATGACTTCGGTCGGCACCGTGTAGCGGCGAGTTTACCTCGCCAGGTGGCGGCCTGAAGCCGCCTCTACATCTGAACCACTACCGGGCCGTGGCTACCCTTGCTATTTCTTGCGGGCCCCAGGCGCGAGCTCCAGCTCGGCATTGCGCCGGGTCGAATGGTTGGCGAATTTGCTGTAGATGGCAGCCATTTTCTCTATCACGTCTCGAGTGACAAGCTCCGTCACGCAAACGAGGAGATGATTTCGAAGTTCCGGATAGAAGCGCTCCAGGTCCACGCCGCCGATGATTTTCTCTTCTTGCAGGGCGGCCAGCAGATCGCTCGCTTCGCCGGGAGCTTTCACCACGAACTCGTTGAAGCGAGGGGCTGAAAAGGGAAATGACACACCTGGCACTGCCTCGAGCTGCTTCGCCGCGTAATAGGCCTTCGCGAGATTGTTCTCTGCCAGCCGGCGCAAACCCTGCTTGCCGAGCAGACAGAGATAAATCGTAGCGGCCAGCGCACAGAGCGACTGGCTGGTACAAATGTTCGAGGTGGCTTTTTCGCGTCGGATAAACTGTTCTCGCGTCACCAGCGTCAGCACAAAACCGGGCCGGCCTTCCGCGTCGACGGTCTGGCCTACCAGCCGGCCGGGCATCTGGCGCACGTATTTTTCCCGCGTCGCCATAAAGCCGGCGTACGGGCCTCCGAAGGATACCGGCACTCCAAAGGATTGGGCTTCACCCACCACGATGTCGGCCTCAAGCGGGGGCTTAACCAACGCCAAAGACAAAGGCTCAGGAACGGCTACAACGAGCAACGCGCCGGCATTGTGCGCGATGGCTGCGGCCGCCGCCGTCCGCTCCAGGCAGCCGAAAAAGTTTGGCGACTGAATCACCACAGCGGCTGTTCGCGCGTTCACTGCAGATCGCAGGCTCTCCAAGTCGATCTGTCCGGTTGACGAATAGGGAATTTCAACCAGCTCAGCGCCCAGGCTGCGCGTGTATGTTTCGACGACCTCGCGATATTCGGGATGGAGGGTTCGCGCGGTCGCCACGCGCTCGCGCCGCGTGATCCGCATGGCCATCAGCACGGCTTCGCTGGTGGCGGTTGAGCCGTCATAAAGAGACGAATTCGCAAGGTCCATGCCGGTAAGCTGGGCCATCAGGGTCTGGAATTCAAACAGTGCCTGAAGTGTGCCCTGGGAAATCTCGGGCTGATACGGAGTGTAGGCGGTGAGAAACTCGTTTCGCGAGAGTAGCGTGTCAATCACGACGGGACGGTAATGAGAATATACACCCGCGCCAAGAAGCGAAACATAATCACGGCTGCTCTCGGCGGCGGCGCGCTCGAAGAATTCCAGTATCTCCTGCTCCGAGAGCGGCCCCGGAAGCTGCAGCAGCCCCTTCAGCCGAAACTCCTCCGGGATTTGCTCAAACAGCTCGCTGACGGAGTTGTGCCCGATCTCCTTCAGCATCTCGTCGCGGTCTCCCGGTGAATTGGGAAGATAACGCATTAATGGGCCGCTCCCACCTGGAGGTAAGCTTCATATTCCTCCGCGCTCATCAGATTTTCGGTTTGGCTGCGATCCCTGAGTTTCACTTGGATCAGCCAGCCTTCGCCGTGCGGGTCAGAGTTCAACAGCTCGGGCGCATTCTGGAGCTTGGGATTGGTGGCTGTCACCTCACCCGTGACGGGAGAATATACGTCCGCGACGGCTTTGACGGATTCCACTGTGCCGAAGGATTCTTTTGCCGAGACGTGAGCGCCCGCCTGCGGCAGCTCGGCAAAGACAATATCTCCGAGTTCCTTTTGCGCGTGGTCTGTAATGCCGATCGTGGCCGTGTTACCGTCCACACGAATCCATTCGTGATCCTGGGTATATAAGAATTCCTGCGGATACATTTTCTGACCTCACGCGCAATGGCTCAGTTCCTTGCTCTCTATCCTTTAGGGTCCCGGGGTGGCGCATACATGGCATAGTTTGCCCCTGTATGCGGCAGTATCGCACACATCGCAAAAGGCGCGATGTATGCGCCACCCGAGCTCACCGTTTTTCTGGCCGAGGGCTTTCAATCCAGCGACACAGACCCACGGTCAATTGGAATACGATTGAGCCTGGCTACCACTTTGCCCGAAGATCGCGAGAAGCCGCGGGCCTGAACAGCGCAGGTCCGCGCTACACCTGCTCTCTATCCTTTGGGTCGGCGGTAGAAGGGGAGCGCTGTCTCGCGCGCAAGAACGCGCTTCCCGCGAATCTCAACGTGGAATTCCCGGCCGGGTTGGGCAACGCCCGGCGGGACAAAGGCCAGCCCGATATTCTTCTTGAGATAAGGGGCATAGGAACCGCTGGTCACGCGGCCCTGGGCTTTCCCTTCGATCCAGATCGAATAGCCTTCGCGCGCAATTCCACGCTCCAGCATTTCAAACCCCGCCAGCCTCTTGCGCAAGCCGTTTTTCTTTTGCCGGACTAGCGCGTCCCGTCCTAAGAATTCGCCCTTCTCGAGCTTCGAAATCCATCCGAGGCTCGCTTCAAGCAAGGTCGTTTCCGGGTCGAGCTCGTGTCCGTAAAGCGGATAGGCGGCTTCCAATCGCAGAGTGTTGCGGGCCCCAAGTCCGGCGGGAATCAAACCGTTGTTTTTTCCTGCTTCGAGCAAAGCTTTCCACACCTTCAGGGACTCAAGAGGATGAAAATAGAATTCAAAGCCGTCTTCACCAGTATAACCTGTCCGAGCCAGCAGGCCATTCACGCCGCAGCAGATCGCCGGGCGGCACCAGTAATATCTCAGGCTGGGAAGATCCGCGTCACTTACTTCTCCCAAAATCGCGGCAGCCGCGGGCCCTTGCAGCGCCACCTGGGAAAATTGAGCGGAAACATCCTGGATCTTCACTTCCGAGGAAAGCCGAAAGGGATTTTTTGCCAGAATGTATTCGAAGTCTCTTTCTGTATTGGCTGCATTGACGCAAATAAAAAAGTAGTCTTCATCCAGCCGGTGAATCACGCAGTCGTCTACGGCGCTGCCCTCCGGATACATCAGTGCCGAATATTGAGCCTGATAAAGCTGAAGGCGCGAAACGTCGTTGGGCGTGAGAAGCTGGAGGAGTTCAAGGGCTTTCGGTCCCCGAACCTCGATCTCCCCCATATGGCTCACGTCAAAAAGCCCGGCGCGCCTGCGGACCGCTAGGTGCTCTTGCATGATGCCGGCATACTCCACCGGCATCTCCCACCCGCCGAATCCCACCATGCGCGCGCCCGCTTCACGGTGTGCCTCATACAATGCTGTGCGCTTGAGAGCGATGGACGTAACCAAGAATGATCTCTGCTGCAGGACGGATTCTTAGAATCAGGGCTGAAGGGCCAACGTAACACAGCGTCATGAGTGGGTCAATGACCCGTATTGAAAGTAAAGAGATATCTGGTGCTAAAATATCCCTGTACGGCTGACCTGTTAGCGGGTTCAAAGGAGATTCATCTCCTGCTTAATACTCATGGATATCAGCGTCGTTATATGCACTTATAACCGCGCGGCCAGCCTGGAGGTTACTCTCTCCAGTCTCCGGCATTTGGAAGCTCCACCATCCCTCACGTGGGAAATTCTCATCGTGGATAACAATTCCGCCGATTCTACCCGTAGCGTCATCGAAAGCTTCCGAGCTTCATCGGGGTTGAACGTACGTTACGTGTTCGAGCTGCAACAAGGCAGGTCTTTCGCGCTCAATCGAGGAATTAACGAAGCCAAGGGAGAAATCATCGCTTTCACGGATGACGATGTCACGCTGGATCCGAAGTGGCTTGTGGGTTTGAAGCAGGCTTTTGATGAATGGGGTTCGATCGCCGCGGGGGGAAGAATAATTCCGGTTTGGAATGATCCTGTCCCTTCATGGCTTCAAATGGAGGGCCAGCAGGCCGTTCTGCACCTTGACCTCGGCGATGAGCCCAGAGAGTTGAACTTTGCAATCGGTGCGAACAGCGCCTTTAGACGGGAAGCCTTTTTGAAGTATGGAGTGTTCCAAGCCGGCGTGAGTGTGGATGGAAAATCGGCGGCGGGCTATGAAGACGATGAATACGGTCACCGGCTAACCCGCGCTGGAGAAAAGATTATGTATGTGCCGGGCGCTGTGGTATACCATCCCGTAGCTTCTCACCGGTTAACCAAAGCCTACTTTCGCAAATGGTTTTACGATTGCGGCAGGACCATGATGTGGGCTCGAATCTGGCCACAGGAAACGGTCCTGTATTTTGGGATACCGCGTTTTCTGTTCCGCGCGTTCGTGGAGAATTCAGTTAAATGGCCCTTCATGCGGGATCAAAAGCGCCGCTTCCGCTGCGAATGCCTGGCACGAAGGGCAGTGGGGGGCATCCGGGAAGGTTGCCGGATGTATGCTTTGGGCAAAAAAGAGAAGCATTCTAAGCCTCAAAAAGCGCGGACCTGAGCAACAGGTCCTCACTGCTCCATGGCGAGAAAGATAGAAAGCTTATGGAAATCAGCGTCATTATACCTACGTTTAACCGAGCCGCTGCCCTTACGGCCACCCTCGAAACGCTCAGGGCTCAGGAGGGAGCCGCTACGCTGGACTGGGAAATCATCGTAGTGGATAACGATTCCACCGACGACACCCGAAGCGCCACGGAGTCGTT
>JBOGJS010000292.1:0-28720 GCA_050745365.1 Terriglobia bacterium | reverse complement strand
CACTCGAGACTACGAGGTCCAGCACCAGGCTTCCCTGAAGATATTTTTGGATGTGGAATGGCACCCGCATGCCGCTAACCAACTGATAGTTCGAGTAGCGGATTTCCGCCGGGATGTTAATCGCCGCATTGTCGTCCGGATGAACGTTGAAATCGAGCGCGACCGGCAGGCCGGAAGAAGCGTCCAGATAAACGTCAGTGGCGCTGAGGCGCTGAATGATGGCGGCCATCTGCGGCTGCGCGGGGAGAGTCTGCGAAACCTGGATATGCTCCACGGGGATGCCGAGCTTGGTTTCAGCACCGACGTAAACGAGAACTGCGCTCGGGTCCGAGGCCGCCTGCGTGAGAGTCAAAGCAGGGAAAAACCAAGCTGCATCCGTCCAGAGGTTGTGGAGCGCCACCGCGTGTTCAACTCCGTCCGTGCCGGTCCAGGCTCCGGCGAGTAGCGACCCCGCCGGCTCGCCCTGCGCCCAGCCACGCAGCCACTGGCGCGTGCCGCCGGACAAATTGAGCACGACCAGGCTTTCATCGCGGGAAGTGGCTTCGAGCGTGGCCGTGCCGGTCTCCGGATCCGAGCCGGCAATATAGGTAGCCTGCGCTTGAAGCGTAATGTCGGTAAGCGAGACGCTGCCCGTTGAGGCTTGGATTGCTTGGCTCACCAGCGCCGTGGCCTGCGTGCTGGACAATGGCTGGGATTGGGACAGAAGAATGGCAGGAACAAAGACCAGAATCGCCCGCGCACAAGCGAAACGAATTCGCCTCATGGCCCCCCTCCGGCACTAAAAGACTAACAACGTGAAGATGCGAGCAACTCTACAGTTGGGGGAAGACGCCTGTCAAGAGAAATTTTTAGAAATTTTCAGTCCTGAATGCAAGCGGGCTATCTCCATTTTGACGGACGGAGTCGCCGCCGTGTGCCATGTCGAGCGAGGGAAGCGAAGAATCCCTGTACTTTAGATACAGAGATCCTTCGCTATCGCTTTGCATGACATGCGGCCCCGGCCGAGATTCCAGCCAGCTGAATACAAAGAAGTCGGCGCCGCGTGTCATGCCCAAAATTGGCAGCTGAAGGCTGTGCAGGCTCTGGATGACCGTCGTTGTCGATTTTTTCACACCAATCCGAGGCACTCCCTATCTCCGATCATTTCTCCTCACCTTTTCAGGCTTGCCTCAGCGGCCGGCGGGAAGAACCTGCCCACGGCAATCTCCGAACCCGATCCGGCGGAAACCTTCGCGCTGGCAGAAGCCGCGCAGAACGACTTCGTCGCCGTCTTCAAGGAATTGGCGCTTTTCGCCGCCTGGAAGCGCCAGGGGTTCAGCTCCGTTTCGGGTCAACTCCAGCAGGCATCCTAGCGAATCCGCGGTCTTCCCCGAAACCGTTCCCGAGGCCAGAAGGTCGCCCGGTCTCAAGTTACAACCATTGCTTGTGTGATGTGCGATGAATTGAGCGGCGGTCCAGTAGAGATCGCGGGAATTGCTCCGGGTCAAGCAGATGGGTTGAAACCCTCGCTCGCGCATCGACCGCGACGAGAGCCAAGCTTCAACTTGAATCTGAAGCGCGCCAGCCGTTTGGTCTTCGCCCGACACGAGGTAGGCGAGTGGAGCAGGATCCCCACGGGCGCGCGGGGGCGTTGCAACGCGAAATGGGGCAAGTGCATCGGCGGTCACAACCCAACATGAAATCGTCGTGGCAAAGCTCTTGCCCAAGAACGGCCCCAGCGGCTGATATTCCCAAGCCTGGATGTCCCGGGCCGACCAATCATTCACCAGGCAGGCCCCGAAAATATGCTGGGCAGCGTGCTCGACGGAAATGGGCTTACCCAGCGGATTTCCGGGGCCGATGAAGAAGCCCAGCTCGAGCTCGTAATCGAGGCGCGCGGACGGGGCGAAGACGGGCGCGCCGGAAGCGCCGCCCCGAACCTGTCCGGAAGGCCGCCGTATGCCTGCGCCGCTCGGTACGACGGAAGATGCGCGGCCATGATAGGCGATGGGAAGGTATTTGTAATTGGGTAAAAGCGGATTTTCAGGTCGAAAAAGTTTGCCCACATTGGTCGCATGATCAATTGAGGCGTAGAAGTCCGTATAATCGCCGATGACTGCGGGTGGCAGGGGGGTGACTTCAGGCTGCGGAATCAAGCGCCTCATGAGCAATGCCTGGTGGGTGGCAGCCGCAGCGGAATCCGCTCGGAGCAACTCGTGCAGCCGGCGCCGCAGCGCAGTCCAATATTCCGAACCAAGCCCCATCAGCCTGTTGAGCGCCGGCTCGGCACACGCGCGCGCAGCACCAGCGGTAGAGCCACTGAACAGCGAATCCTCCAGGCAGGCAGCCACATCGAGCACCTGGTCGCCGATTGCGATTCCCACGCGCGGCGGCTCGTCGCCGCCTTTCCGCTGAAATACGCCATAGGGAAGATTTTGAATCGGGAAATCGGTTTCCGGCGTGTTGGCGGACGCCACCCAGCTTTCGGTTGCGGCGTTGTGGGTTTCATCGAGTTGTCCGCTCATATCAGCGCCAGAGCGCGGAGACCTTCTACGGGCTCATCCACCGAACAAGATCCAAAGGAAAGCAGGCACTCTCGAGCCGCTTTCAGTTGCGGGATACTCATCGAGTGCTCGCGCCACACCGCGCCCTCGTTCGTGAACGTGAAGGCACTGGGATCCATCTCTTCTTCGAGAGCGCTCGCTACCGCCTCCTCATCCATTTGGGCGCGCGCGAGCGCGGTGGCGATCATGACGTTCAAAAACCCATGCATTGGGACGTTCGGGCCTCGAACGGGCCCTTCAAGCGGATACAAACCCCGCAATGGGTGATGCAAACCCGCGGTCAGTTTGAACGGCACGCCGGCAAGAACGCAAACGCAGATGAAGTGCGCGAGCTCCCTGGAAGCGGGGAAACTGCTTAAGCCGCCGGTCCGAACTTTCAAAAAGCAACCGGCGGATTTCGCTGCAGCAGCAAACTCCGCCACGTCTTGATCGAGAGGCACTTCGAAAAACTGAGCGATTTCTCTTGCCTGGCCGGCAGCAGCTTGCGTTATGGACTCAACGCTCTTCGCACGGATTTCTATGGCATCCACTATCATGCGCGGAGTGCCGGACGGCTGCGGGTTAAAATCCGAAAGTGCGCTGAGATCATCCATCGTTGCACTGATGCGCCAGCCTCCCGCCGGTGAGCGAACGGTCGCGGCACATCGGCGCAATTCTTCCAGCACCGCGCTGGGCACGACGAAGCGGTTGAGCATCCATCCGGTCGGGCCAAGGTGATGCTCGGAGTACTCGAGGAGCGCGTCCGGCATCGACAATGAGGACGGAGGATACATTCCGGCATAGTCAATGGAGGCCGCAAGCAGGCTGTGCAGCGATTCGGCGGGCCGGGCAGAGGAATCAGGGGAAGGCGACATCACGTGTTCTGAAACCGTTTGGCCAGGCCCTGCCAGCACTCGAAATATTGATGATCGAGCATGGCCGTCTCAAGCGCGAACTTCGTCGGGCAGCACACGAAACAGGTCTCAAACATAAAGGCCAGCGTACCCCCCAGGTAGACGGGTTTGAGCTCGGCGCTTGATGCGCGCCGATAGGTTTCCGTGTCCGGGCCGTGACCCGCCATGCAGTTGTGGAGGCTTGCGCCGCCGGGAACAAACCCCTCCGCCTTGGCGTCATATTGGCCGCGGATCAACCCCATGAATTCGTTCATGAAATTGCGATGGAACCACGGCGGGCGGAAGGTATGCTCGGCCACCAGCCAGCGCGGCGGAAAGATGACAAAGTCCAGGTTGGCGGTTCCGGGCGCCTCGGAGGGCGAAGTCAGCACGGTGTAAATCGAAGGGTCGGGGTGGTCAAAGCTGACGGTGTTGATGCAGTTAAAGCGCGCCAAATCGTACTTATATGGAGCGTAATTGCCGTGCCAGGCGGGGACGTCGAGCGGCGAATGGTCAATGGCGGCAGACCACAACCGGCCTTGAAATTTCGCGATCAGCCGGAAGTCGCCCTCGCGGTCTTCAAATGCGGCACATGGCGTCTGAAAATCGCGCGGGTTCGCGAGGCCGTTGGCCCCGATCGGCCCTAGCTCGGGCAGGCGCAGCAGCGCACCGTAATTTTCGGCCACATAGCCGCGCGCCCCGCTCGCGGGCAATTCCACGCGAAATCTGATGCCACGCTGGATCACGGCAATCTCACCCGGAGAAACGTCGAGGCAGCCCATCTCGGTATGGAGCACCAGGCATCCAAGCTGCGGGACGAAGAGCATCTCGCCATCGGCATTGAAAAAGTAACGATCCGTCATGGAGGAGTTTGCCGCATAGACATGGATCGCCACGCCGCGATGCGTGTGCGCATCGCCATTACCCGCCATGGTGATCAGGCCCTCGATAAAGTCCTTCTGCTCGGAGGGAACGGCCAGCGGACCCCAGCGCAACTGATTGGGAGTCGCCGGCACTTCATCAAATGGCGAACTGCGCCACAGATCGCTGCCCATGGGCTCGAAAGGCTTGTGTGCCACCGATGGCCGGATGCGGTAAAGCCACGTGCGTCGCGTTTCGGCGCGTGGCGCGGTAAAAGGAGTGCCGCTCAGTTGCTCTGTGTAAAGCCCGTAAAGCGACTTCTGGGGAGCGTTTTGGCCTTGCGGAAGGGCGCCTGCCAGGGCTTCGGAAGAAAACTCATTGCCAAAGCCGCTCTGGTATTCAAATTCCGCGGGGTCGGACGTTAATGTCTCATCCATTTTCAAGGCAGTCTCTCACAAATTTCCCCTGAGCGCCTGTGCGCGCTCGATCGCTTCGAACAGCGCTTTGAAGTTACCCCTGCCAAATCCATGGCTTCCCTTTCTCTGGATAATCTCAAAAAAGAGTGCGGGCCGGTCCTCAACTGGCTGGGAGAAAATCTGGAGCAGGTAGCCCTCTTCGTCCCGGTCAGCGAGTAGGCCGAGCCTTCGCAGCTTGTCCACGGGCTCATCGATCGCACCGATTCGGCCGGGCAGTGCCTCATAGTACGATTCGGGAACGCGCAGAAAGTCCACTCCGTTTCGCTCGAGCGCGGCGACGGTGCGCAGCGCGTTCTTCGTCTGAAATGCGACGTGCTGAACGCCGGGCCCGCCATAAGCCTCGAGATATTCGTCAATCTGGCTTTTCTTGCGTCCCGGAGCAGGCTCGTTAATAGGAAATTTGACGGAATTCGAGTCGTCAGACATTACAATGCTCATCAGAGCGCTGTACTCGGTAGAAATATCCTTGTCATCAAAAGAGATGAAGCGGTGGAAACCGAAGACGCGACTGTAAAAATCCGCCCATTTTTCCATCTTGCCGAGCTCTACGTTGCCCACAACGTGGTCGATGCGCAGGATGCCGGTCGCGCGTCCCGGAACGTCCTGAGCGGTGTAGCCCGGCAGGAACGGACCCGAATACCCGTTGCGGGAAATAAGCGAGTGAATCGTATCTCCATAAGTGTGCACGGCGGCGCGGCGAACCGTGCCGTGTTCGTCTGCCATGTCGTACGGTTCTTCGGCCGGTTCGGCGCCCCGGCGAATAGCCTCTTCGAAGGCACGATCGGCGTCCTCAACGTCAAGGGCGATGTCGCGCACGCCGTCGCCATGCTTGCGAAGATGCTCGCCCGCCGGATGCGCACCCTTCATCGGTGTTGTCAGCACCAGGCGCGCCTTGCCCTGCTCGAGCACGTACGAGGTCTGGCGGCGCTCACCAGTTTCAAGGCCCTGGTAGGCCACCACGGAGAATCCAAATCCCTTGCGGTAAAAGAAAGCCGCCTGGCGCGCATTTCCGACCCAGAGTTCGAGGTGATGGATTTTTTTCAGCTTCAGCGGGTTTTCAACCATACGTCACACCTTCAGCACCGCGAGCAGGACCACAGAATCTACGCTCATCATAGGCTCTTTCATGGCCGGCTGCCAGAGAGCAGGGCGGGCTGGCGAGGGTCACGTCAAAGTCGCTTCTGCCGGATTTTGTAGTACGGCAGGGCAGCAGGCAAACGTCATTCCGAGGAGCGGAACGACGAGGAATCTTGCCGAGGCCTTTCGCTGGAACGCGCGCCGGGCCAGATTCCTCGCTCCGCTCGGAATGACAAGGTCCAAAAGTTTGCGACAAACCGGACTTTGACAAAACCCTCGCGGGCTGGCGCAGACCTTCCAAGGCCTGCGCCAGAGGAAAATGCACCACCCCTTAATCCCCTCCTTAGCCAAGGAGGGGAGTCGCAGACGTCGCAGACCCGAAAGGTCTACGCCAGCCGCCTCCCAAAGTCTCCGCACGCCGCGGCAGAGTAAGCTCGCGCGCCCGCTTGCGCTAAAACCCCGGAAAGATCCGGCGCTCCAGCGCCAGGATGCCGACCCCTGCAAGCGTCGTCACGATGGTTACGATGATGCCAACCCGGCTGAACTCCCCGTAGGAAATCCGGGTTCTCTTGTTGGTTTGCTGAAGGACGATGAGGTTGGCGACTGAGCTGAAGGGTGTGCAATTGCCCGCTAGCGTGCTGGCGCTTGCGAGCGCGAGCCAGGCAAAATGCCTCTGTGAAATCGTTCGCACAATCGGCTGAAAAATGAGGACGGCGGGAACGTTGCTGACCAGATTAGAGAGCCCCACCATTGCCCCGCTCAGCCCAAGGAGTTGAGCCATGGAGCTGCCATGCAACTCCGGCTGGAATATGCGGACGATGTATGCGACGGCCCCGGAGACTTCCAAGCCCCGGATCACGATGAAGAGCGCGGCAAAGAAGAGCAGCAGCGTCCAGTCGATATTGCGGTGAATCGATTCGGACTTGACCCGGCCAATAATCAGGATGAGCGCGCCCACCGAGACCGCAACCAGAGGAAACGAAAAGCCGAAAATCCATAAGATCACGACCAACGAGGCGGAAAATACGCATTTCATCAGCAATCTCCGGTCGACGGCAGGCTGGACGGGGGCAGCACGCTGAGCGAAAGCGGCGTGCGGCAGCTTCTTCCGGAAAATAAAGGAAAGCAATGCCACATTGATTCCGAGCCCAACGAGCGCCACGGGCGCAAGGTGCGCGAGAAAGCCCAGGAAGGAAAAATGCGCGGAGATGCCGATCAGCGCGTTCTGCGGGTTTCCTGTGACCGACATGACGGAGCCTATGTTCGCTGAAGTTGCCAGCGCGATGGCATAGGGCGCAGCGGGCAGCTCCAGACGCTCGGTGACGGAAAGAACGATGGGCGTGAAAATCAGGCAGATGGTGTCATTCACGAAAAAAGCGGCTAGAATTCCAGAGGTGAATACGAGCAGGACAAGAAGCTGGCGCGGAGTGCGAGCGAGAGTGGAAATGCGGATAGCAACCCAGTCAAAGAAGCCGGAAACGCGGAAATGGGCCACCAGAATCATGATGCCGAGAAGGAAAATGATGGTGTTCCAATCCACCGACTTGTACGCCGCGTCTAAAGTGAGCACTCCGGCCAGTGCCATGGCCACCGCGCCGCAGAAAGCCGCGGCGGTGCGGTCGAGATAACTTCCACGATTGCTTTCGACCGCGATCAAAAGATAAGTGATGAGGAAAATAACGACAGGAAGCCAGTGGATGGAAGGAAGATGGCCGAGATGGGCGTGCAATTGCGCCTCCTGAGCACAAAGATGAACGGTATCATTGTGGCTCTGTCGGGTAAAGTCGCAGACCCAAAGGATCTGCGTCAGCCGCGAGAAGACGAGGCAGGATGTGAGCAGCGGGTGAATCAGTTACCCCTCACCCGTCCCGCTGCGCGGCACACCCTCTCCCCTCGGAGAGGGCTGGAAATCTAAACATTTCAGTCGCAGACCCAAAGGATCTGCGCCAGCCGCCGAAGGAGAAAAGCAAATGTCCGTCCAGGTGAAGCGAGCGTATGACAAAGCCGCCCGAGGGGATGGTTACCGCGTTTTGGTGGACCGCCTGTGGCCGCGCGGGCTAACGAAAGAAAAACTCAAGCTCGATACGTGGATGAAGGAGATTGCGCCTTCGTCGGAGCTTCGCACCTGGTACGGCCATGAAGTGGAAAAATGGCCGGAGTTCCGCAAGCGCTATCGGGCCGAGCTCGCAAAGCCGCCTGCGCACAGCCATCTGGAAGAATTGATTGAGCGCGCCCGCAAAGGCACGCTCACCCTGGTGATCGGCGCCAAAGATGCCGAGCACGCCAACGGGGCGGTGATCGCGGAACTGATCCGGGAAAAGCTGTAGCGATGGTGAGCACGCTTGTCGCCTTGGGCCTTTACCGCTGCCGTAATGCTGCGACGGGAAAATAGAGGCCTTCGAGCTTGCGCTGCCACGAATCGCCGGTTGCGCGGCGTTCGGCAAAATTCGTGAAATGATAATCGTAGGTAAGCGCGCGCACATAGCGCGGCGGGCCGTCCGGAAACGGATTCATCCCGAGCAGTTTGAGAACCGGCGGCGACCCTTCGAGCAGACGGATCATCAGGTTCACAAACCACGGATTTTGCCGGTAATTCCCTAGCGCCGCAAACCACATTTGCCAATCGAGGCGCGGCTGATAGGGTGCCACCCACCCAGGAGCTTTCCTGAGATTTC
This sequence comes from Terriglobia bacterium, assembly GCA_050745365.1. Taxonomy (GTDB): domain Bacteria; phylum Acidobacteriota; class Terriglobia; order UBA7540; family UBA7540; genus RH2-MAG17b. The sequence continues at coordinate 20,216 of JBOGJS010000292.1, read as the reverse complement.
CAGGCTTGTACTTGAATGGATAATCCTTCCAATGAACGCCATCATTGCTGCCCTGAATGATGATCTCTGTGCGCGTGGTCGTCATCACGGCAAAAAGTCCGTAGCTGCTGACGATGTGGAAAGGTTCGATCCAGTCCGTCGCTTCAAGCGCGGGCCTGGGCAGCGATCTCGGGCCCCAAAGGGTCACGATCACCAGCACGCCACTTCCAAACAGTATGACCACTGTAAGCACCGCCAGAGCTGCGCGGCGGGGTGCGGATCGGAACGCTTCCGTCGTGGACGAAAGCACCCGCCGCGCGAGCGCAGTGGGCAACACGTGGCGCAGGAGCTGATCGTCAAGCAGAAGTATGCACAGCGTCACCGTAAGCAAATTAAAGAAGGCGTAATTGCCGGTGAGTGCGATCAGAACCTGGAAAAATACCAGAAGGGCGCAACCCAGAAAGCGAAGCCGGCGCGGAGTGAAAATAAGAAAGGGCACACCCAGCTCCAGAATAAAAACTCCCGGCACAGAACACTTTTGAAACCAAGCGGGCAACTGCGAGGCGTACCAAGCCAGCGGCGTGGGCAGAGGCTGGGTGTGATAATGATATTCGAGTGCCGTCAGGTTGCGCCAGGTTGGATCGTGGCTTAAGAGCTTTACGCAGCCCGAGAGAAACACGAGACGGAAGAGCAGCCAGCGCAGGAGCCAAACGATGATTTTTGAAGGAGGGCGTGCTTCCAACTCGCTGCGCGGTCTTCGCCAATGGCTTCCGAGGCCGCTCCACGGCGCGAGAAAAATTGCGAGGAATCCAGCCTCGAGCAGCAGGATGTCCCACTGGAAAGCCATGAAGTCCTGGCCCGCCGTCACCAGCGAGAGATAGAAAATCCACAGGAGCAGTAGCACTGGCCCCGGCGCGATTCCCAGAATCAGAAGTACGGAAAGGACGGTTCCGCCTCCGGCAAGAAACTTCAGGAAACTATCGCTTGAATTGATCCAGGCGAGCGTTGGGAAAAGATGGTAGCTCGCCGGGCCAAAGCTTTGCGCGACGGAGGCCAGAAAACTATGGACCGGCAGAATGCCCTCGGCGCCGGCGAGGCCGGCAATTTGCGGCCACAGCGAAGCGAAGGCGGCAAGATAGACAATGCCCAGCAGCCGGAGGAAAATCCAGCGGGTGAGGAAGTGTGAAGGCGGATCAAGCTTGCGGTCCCATACGAGCAGACGAAGCCGATCCAGGGAATTGCGATGACCTGCGACAAACCGGTAGGTCACTTCGCTCGCGGGCGCGAAGCCGGGCAGATAGCGATACAGCCACAGCAGCCAGCCGTAGCCTGGAGCGCATGCAATCGTCTGAAAAACGGCCTGAGCGGCGCTCGTTACCCCGCCGGAAGGTTGGATAAGCTGGACGGATCGTTGGAACCACTCGCGTGGGATTTCAGGGAACTTGTCTCGAACTTCCTGGAACGGCGCATAGTCCACCTGATCCTTCGTCAGCTTGCGGCCGTATTCCACCCAAAACCGGCAAAAGCTGCAGTCGCCGTCATAAATCAGGAGGGGCTTGGCATCGCTCATCGTCTCTGACGGCCTGATATCTGCCAACCAGCCCCTGACCCCCTCCTTAGCCAAGGAGGGGAGCCACCATTTTTATCCGTCGGGGTCCCGACGCATCGGGATGAGCAACTCGTCGGAATGACCGCCGCCATGAGTTACCGCCTATCCATCACGAAGCCACCTTCTCTTCGGCCGCATTCCACACGGTCTTGAGGCCGCGCTTCAGAGCGATGTTGCCGATCCAGGAGGCGCGCGCTGCCTCAAAGCCGACTTCGATATTGGCGTTGGGAGGCTTCCGGCTTCTCATGCAATCCAGGAAATTCCGCACGTGATCGATGGTGCCATCGTGCTCAGAGCGCACGTAGATTTCCGGCTCCGGATAAAATTTGCCGGGCTGGTTCGGAACGCCCTGAGGATAAACCGCGAGATGGGCGCGGTCAATTTTCAGCGTGGCCTTGCTGCCGCGGAATTCGATTCCACCGTCGTCAATGCTGCTATTAAGCGCGCCCGTGTAGGTCACCATAAAATTTCCGGGATATTCGTAAGCCGCCGTGATGGTATCGGGGCATTGCCACTTCATGAGATAGAGATCGCCAGTCGTGGTGGCGGTCATGGGCGCGGGCTGGTTCATATACCATTGGATCACATCGATCCAGTGGGTGAGGAGATCGGTGAGAATGCCGCCGCCGAAATCCCAGAAGAAGCGCCAATGATAATATTTTTCCTCCGTGAACGGCTGATCCGGCGCATCGCCGAGCCACATTTTCCAGTTCAGTTGTGCGGTGTCAACGGGATGCACGGCCATCCAGCCATTTTGCGCGAGATAATCCTGATACCAATAGGTGTGAACGAAGGTTACGTCACCCAGAATGCCGTCTTCGACAAGCTGTTTGCCCAGGATCCAGTGTGGCCAGCTCCGCTGTTGCGTTCCGGTCTGCACCACGCGGCCGGAGGCCTTCACCGCCGCAACCTCCTCAAGGCCTTCTGGGATAGAGTGCATGATGGGCTTTTCACAATAAGCATCCTTGCCGGCGTGAACGGTATCGAGGAGCACCTGCTTGTGCCAGTGGTCGGGCGTTGCGATCAGCACGGCGTCAACATCCTGACGGTCAAGCACCTGGTGATAATCCAGGTAAGCCTGAGCCTGCGGGCCGGCGATCTTTTGCGCCCGGAGGCGGTGCGGCTCATAAACATCGCATACGGCGACGACCTCAACTTCGGGATTACCCATGAAGACGCCCATGTCCGACGTTCCACGCCCGCCGCAGCCGATTACACCCAGCCGAACGCGGTCATTCGCCCCCAACACCCGCGTGGGAGTCAAGCCTCCTACCACGGCAAGGCCCGTCCCGGCCGCCAAGGTGAAAAAATCCCGTCGCGTGACCTGGTGTTTTTTCATCGCGTTGCTTTCCTCCGCGTTCATCATGGCTGGCCTGTTGAGCTAATCCCCGCCCGCCGGAAACACCGTGTGCCTCGGAGCAGGCATTGGGAGATTTCCTTTTCGCTCCTTCCAGAGAATAGCGTTGAGGACGGCGGAGTTCACGGCGTCGGCATGCGAAAAATCCATCTTCTCGGATTCTTTAGCACCCTCGGCATTCGCGGGATTGGTCTGATAGATGAGGCCGTTTTTCTCATTATGATAATCGGCGCGAAAGGGTGGTTGATTGCCGCGGCCCGAAAACAACGCGATGACGGCCGCGCGCGCGTCATCCAGGTTCATTGGAGGCAGCCCCAGCAGCGCTTCCATTGTGCGGACCATGTTCACCGTCGTGTAGAAATGATGATCCACGAGAGGATGACGAGTGGAGCTCGGTGAATACTTGCTGATCACCAGCGCTGTGCTGCGGTGCGCGTCCACGTGATCGGGGCCGTCCTGCGCATCATCCTCCAGGATGCAGATCACCGTGTCATCCCAATAGGGACTGTGGGAAACCGCGTCCACGACGCGGCCTACAGCAAGGTCGTTATCCGCAACGGACGCTTCCGGCCTGGGCCATCCTGGCCGCGTGCCCGCTGTGTGGTCATCCGGCATTCGCAGAATCACAAACCGCGGAAGTTCTGTCCCGCGCCCAGTTTTGCGGGCCTTCACGAAGCCGTGAAACTCGTTCAGAAATTCATCCGTGCGCAACTGGTCAGGATAGTCCAGGCGAAAGTCGGCATACCGCGGATCAAAATGCCCCACGAGCTCCGGCATGGTTGCCTGGTCATAGGCGATCATCGGAACCGGCCAGGGCCACGGGCTCCGCGAGCCGTGAGGGTCACCGACGTTTGAAGGCAGCGGCTGACCTTTATCCACCCAAACTTTTGGGCATGCGGCGCCCGCAGGCAGTGGCGTGCCTTGCCGGGGCGACGATGAAGCGGAATGCTCTTCGTCGCACCAATGCGTGGCCACAAACTCGCCGTAGTTGCGATGCGTAAGACTGTGCCGCGCCACGTTCGTCCAGATGTAGCCGGTGCCGGGTTCGTCGACGTCTGGGATGCCTTCGGCGAGCGGGAAGCTGTTGAGCACCTCCCCTTCGTAATCATACGTTCGTTCATTGCCGCGATACGCTATTTCCCAGGTCTTCTCGGTGTAGTCGCTGTCGATCGCCGCCATGGACCAAACGTGGCCGTTACCGGAAACTTCGCCGCTGCAGTAGAAGTTATCGAGCACGCCAAACTGGAGCGCCAGCTTATGCTCGTTGGGCGTGATCCTCCAGCCATACATGGTGAGCGCCGGGTCACCGTTGCCGGGCTTCAGATCGCCAAACACCTGATCGTAGGTTCGATTCTCCTTGATGATGTAGATCACATGCTTGATGGGATTGTGGCCTGACGCGAACTGTAAGCGGGAGCGCGAGTGATCCATGCGATTGCTAGCTTCCACTTCCTTGGTAAGCCTGCCGAGCCGGCTCTCGATTGCCGGAATGCTCACCCGCGCGACTGACCCGTAAATCAGCGAGGCAATATATTCGTAAGGCACTTTCAAGCCGCGCGGGCCGTGTCGCCGATGCGGGGCATTCGGCGCAATCGGAGCGTTGGGGCCGGTACCTTCACCTTTGCCGGTGGCAATGAGCAGGTTATTGCCCTGAACTGCGAGCGCGGTGGGATACCACTCGGTGGGAATAAAGCCTTTCGGAGTCGGAAGTCCCTTTGTGGTGCGGCTCGAAATCCGCCTGAGGCCATAAACGGCCACGGCGTCCACGCCGGCGTCGGCCACGAACAGTTTACTGCCGTCCGATGTTTCAGCCAGTGCGTTAGGATAAGTGCCGCCGTGCCGCTCGCCCGGCAGCTCGGTGGAAAGTAACGCCACAACCTTGGCGCGCGCCACGTTAATTACTGCGAGGCGATCGACGTTGGAGAGCGTGACATAGAGATATCTCTCATCCGGGCTCAGCAACAGCGCCGAAGGATGAGAGCCGGGCGCGACACGGCTTGACGGGCGGAGCAGAGGAATCCAACGCAACACCCTGCCGCGCTCAAGGTCAAGCTCCGCGACCGCCGAGGCATTCCAGAGCGTGCAGAATCCGAGCCGCCCGTCACGCGTGCCGGTTACGCCGTAGGGAAATGTTGCAGGCACGTTCCGCCCACGGCTGAGATTGAACCGATAAAGAATTCGCCCGTCTCGGGCGTTTAGCAGCAGCGCGTCGTCTGACAGGTTATCCGCCACCAGGAGTCGCTCACCTTGGAGCCCGTTGATAACCGCGAGACCGGCGGGGTAAGGATCTGCCTTCCCAGGCGGCACCGCCTTCGAGACGGTGGTGGGATGTTGGCCGGGCTCGAGCGGCTGAAGCGGAATTTTCAGGAAGCCCTCCGGCGCGATCGCACCCGAATCAAAACGATAAATCGCAATGCCGTTGCCGGTGTCACCGGGACGCTTGCCTTCAGGATCCGTCAGAGACGCAAAAGAAGCATAAAGGCGATGCCCGTTCCTGCTGAATGCCAGACCCAGAAAATACGTCTGCCCCGCTCCGTGGCCCAACCGGCGGTCTGGGAAATCCATGAGGTGGTTGTTCTTGAGATCGAGTACGGCAATCGATTGTTTCCAGCCGGATTGCTCTGTCCCGTATCCGTTATTGAGGACGGCAGCAAATTGCCCATTCGGGCTGAGAGCAACGGCGGAGGGAAAGCTGTTGGTCTTCTGCGGATGGCCGGGAACGGGAATTTGAAGCAGCCTGTTGGTGGAAAGCGGAATACTTTTCCTCGCCTCTCCGCGTTGGGCAGGGAATATTGTCCCTCCGAAGATGACTACGAGCAGGGCGGCGATATGCAGTTCTCGCAGCATAGGCTCTCTCTGTTCTCAGTTTTAGCAATCAGCTCTTCGCGAGCGAGCAGTGCTAGGCATGGGATCGCGGCTTTTTCAAGGCCAGAGGTGCACGAATCCACAAACACGGTAAACGCGCGTCTCTGTTACGGGCTTAGCTCCGCGGACGGCGCGCGCGGCTTCGCATCAGGCGCGGCTGGCGGGGAGCGGTGAACCGGCGGCGCGGGTTGGCTGACGGCTGTAATCGAGCTTACTTCAATCGTATAGCCCTTCAGGCTGCCGGCAACCTTTACCGTTTTGCCGGCATAGGGCATGGCCTTGGCTTGGTCGCTCAAGGCGTAAACCTTCCGCCGGGCTTGATTCACAAGGACAAGCTTTGCACCCATGTGGACGCACTCCAGTGTGCACTGCTTTCGATTGCTAGCCAGCAGATGGTCGAGGCCGCACGCGCTGTCACTGATCTCGCCAGTGAAGATTCGGTGGCTGATCTGCGCCCGCGGCGCTGCCGTCAAAGCCGCCACGCAGAATACAGCTGTCAGAAGAGAAGATGCAAGGATTTTCATGTTCCCCCTCCAAGGGCTATGTTGGCGGCGCAAATGAATGCGGTGAAGCCGGGGTAGCGCAGACTTCGTGCTTTTCGAAGTCTGCGGCTTTTCTGCGGAGATTGGCCGACAAGCCGCAGAGTTTCCAAAGACGGAAAACTCTGCGCTACCCATTGTTCGAGTTATTCGGGCATAACTCCTCAATAGAAAGAATACGCCAGCCCCTTCGTTCGGCGGTCAACCAGGATGCCGAGAGGAGGTTCTTCGTGGTTAATGGTGACGTAGATGAGGGCCGTCGTCGATCCCTTCGATTTTGCGGTGAGAATGTCGAAGCTGCGTATCTTGCCGTAGTCGCCGTCGGGTCCCCAATCGTGCATAAAGTCGCTGAACTCATAAGAAGCCGCCGGCTGCCAGAGCTTGTAAGCTTCCCGGTAGTTGCCCTTTTCGAGTGTCGTGAGGAAACGCGTTACTGCGCGTTCCTCGGGGTAATCCCAAAGGCTGTAGGTCACGAAGGCCGCGATGACGGCAATGATCACGATCAGCAACCAAAGCGGAATGTACTTGAAGATACCGCGTTTGGGCTTCGGAGGTTTCGCATCCAGCAATGTCATAATACCTCGGTTCCTGCCGGGCGGATGCCTAAATGCTTCCGGACCGCAGGGTTGCGAAGACAGTTCTTACTCCTCAGGTGCCACGCGGCCCCTTTCGTTAATCTAACAAACGGGCTGAAACCTGACAACATCCGGCAGAGGAGGGTAGTGGGCCAGATTGAATTTGTCGCGGCGAGTTTCGCTCGCCAGGTGGCGGCATAAAGCCTCCTCTGCATCAAACTGACCCATTACCCAGAGTGGGTACCCGGCTGATAAAGGCTGAGAAGTTGTGAAAAATTCGAACCTCTCGTGCGATGGCCCTCGCTGCCCCCGCATTCCCGAGGCTTGGACCCGCCCCTGGAAAATCCCCGGTCGGCGGGGCCGCTTCGGATTACACTGAAAAGGTTGGGAGGTTTTTATGACATCTTCGAATCGCTCAGAATATGTCACCCTTGCCGTTGAAGATGGCACCACGATGCGGACCTGGCTTGAACGGCCGGAAGGCGGCAAGCCGCATGCCGGACTCATGATTTTTCAGGAAGCATTCGGCGTCAACGCGCACATTCGCGATGTTGCGGGGCGCTTCGCGGGGGAGGGTTACATGTCAATTGTCCCGGAACTCTTCCATCGCACAGCCCCGGGCTTCGAAGGGGATTATGCGGATTTTCGCTCCGTCATGCCGCACATTCAAGCGCTGACGACTGAGGGCCTAGAGGCGGACGTGCGAGCCGCATTTGAATATCTTCGAAAGAGCTCCGGAACAGACGCTCTGGCCTCGGTGGGTTACTGTATGGGCGGCCGGGTTTCATTTCTAGCTAACCTTGCGGCGCCGCTGAAGGCTGCCATTTCCTACTACGGCGGCGGTATCGCGCCCGGCGACCGCGGGCCAGGTCTGCTGAATCGGGTTCGCGATCTGCACGCTCCAATGCTGTTCTTCTGGGGGTTGAAGGACGAGCATATCGGCATCCAGCAGCCTCGGGACGTGGCGGATGCTGTACGTGCTGCGGGTAAGCCTTTTGTCAGCGTTGAATTTTCGGGAGCCGGCCACGCATTTTTCAATGATGCCCGGCCCAGTTACAATGCGGAAGCCGCGGCCGAATCGTGGGGATTGACGCTGGAGTTTCTCCGAATCCACCTTGGCAAAAGGCCCTTGATGTAAGCCCAGACTTGAGACGATGGGTGCGTACGCCCAGCGGGATGGGCTCGCGTTGCAGCATGGACATAGAGAAAGCTTTCTTGAGGACAAAAATAAATCTTTTCATGGCAGTGACGGCAGTTATCTGCCTCATCACCATGGTGGGCGGAGTCGCTGAGGCCTTGCCGGCGAATCACGACGCGAATCCGATGGCAGGCGTGCTCAATGCCATGTACAACGCCGAATACTGTAAAGCCCAATTGATGCTCGAAGGGTGGCTCCAGTCGCACCCTTCGGATTTTCAGGCGTGGAATTATCTTGCCAAAACCATCCTGGACCAGGAGATGCTCAGAGAAGGCCTCTTCACCGGCTCTGCTTACCTGAACGGTGGCAAGGCCTTCCAGAAGCGCCGGGAACCTTTGCCGTCGGGCTTCGAAGATCGGCTGAACGCTGCGTTGGGGAAGGCCGAAACCCTGGAGACGGCCCGGCTCAGAGAAGACCCAAAGGATCAGGAAGCTCTCTATTGGCTTGGTGCGACCCATGCCACTCGGGCGGAATACGATTTCACCTTGCTGCGTTCTTACTTGGCGGCGCTGCACGAGGGCCGGCTGGCCTGGAAAACGAACCGCCGCCTGCTCAAACTGAATCCCCATTTTATCGACGCTTATTTCATCGCCGGGATTGGCGAATATACTGCGAGCCTGCTGCCTTGGTATGTAAAGATCGTGACGTCGATCGCCGGGGTTCACGGCAACCGCAAGCGCGGAATCGCCGACTTAGAGCGGGTGAGCAAGAAAGGGAATTACGCACGAATTGATGCCCGGATCGTGCTGGTAGCGATTTACGAGCGAGAGAAGGATTATGGCGATGCGCTCAGCTTGATTCAACAAATGGGCGCAGCATATCCGGAAAACTTTCTTGCGCCGCTTGAGATGGGGGAAGTATATGAGCAAGAGGGAAATTGGGGGAAAGCGGCCCAAGTCTACGACGGCGGGGTAACGAAATTCGTCGACGGGAAAACGGAACGTCCTTGCATCCCGACGGCACTCATCCTCTATCGTGCGGGCCGAGCTCACGAGCGGATGGGCGAGACCGCGAAGGCCCTCGCGCTTTACGGGCAAGCCGCCACGGACCCGGGGAAGTCCTTGACGGGTTATCAGGCGGAGCTGGCCGCCGCGAACCTCGATCGGCATCTCGGCCGCCGCGACGAGGCACGGAAGGCGTATCAGCGGGTGGCTGATGCCGTTCCCAACAGCGACTTAGGCAAAGCTGCGCGCGCGGGTTTAGCTGAGCTTCATTAGCGTTTCGTTCGGGAAAGGCAAAAGCCGCGGAGTTAAAAGGCAACTCCGCGCTATTTGGTGCGAGGCCTCGGCCCGAGAAGAGACTGTAACGTCGCCGTGAAGCGGGAGATCCCTCGAAGAAGTCCCTACCATGATCTCATACGCCCCTGCAGGGGATAGCATGGAGATTGGGACAAGCGGGATTTCAAGCCGTTAACCTCCGCCGCCACGCGTCGTTTTTCGCGCCTGATCTTCCAGCACCGATTCCGCCGCCTGATAGCTTGCCGTCTCCCCAAACCGAAGCTTAAATTTCTTGAGAAGGCGCTCAGCCTTTTGAAACTTTTCTAGAGTGATCTCTGCATAAATCCAGCCGAGCAGCGGGTCAGGGCTTCGCGGCTCAAACCGGGAGGCCCGGCTGAAGTATTTTTCGGCGGCGCGGTCCTTATCCAGCTTCAGCGAGTTCCATCCCATCAGCGCGAGGACTGAAGGATTATTGGGAGCAAACTCGTCTGACGTCTGGAGTTCGGCCAACGAACGAACGTAATTGCGATTCTGGTAATCCTTCACGGCGGCCCTATATGTCGGCGCGCGGCGGGTATTTACACGAAACTCCCAGAAAATTAAAAGTCCGCAAATCACGACCAGCGAGATGACAATGCGGTTCACTCCTGGAGGTCGAGACATAAAACTCAAGCTGGAGATTCGGCCGTGTGAGTAACTCGTTCCCATTGGTGAAATCCAGTGAGGAATCGGACAAAGCCTTGAAAGCGAAAATAAAGAATCAATTGCCGGAAGCCGAAATTCTCAAACAACGCCCAAAAAAGAAGAACGTAAAGATCGCGCCGGGAGGGATAACGGCGGTAGGTGATTTCCTCCAGCACCACCGCGCCAACCGAGAGGAAGGAAGCGTAAACCAAGCTGAGGATGACCAGCGGGACATAGAAATCGGAAAGCGCCAGGTGCGTCCCCAGGGCCACGGGGACCACGAGATATCCGATCAATTCTACCGGCGCTCCCAGGCCTTCGATGTAAAGATGAAACGGAAAACTGAGCATTCCCACGGCCCCGTACTTCCAGTTGAAAAGCATTTCGGAGTTGAGCCACAGTGTCTGACATAGCCCCAACTGCCACCGTCTCCGCTGCCGTGCCAGCATGCCGAGCTTCGAGGGGCACTCTGTCCAGCAGACCGTATCCATAGTAAACGTCATCCGCGCCGGACGGCCGCGTTCGACGGCATCGCGATGCAAGCGCACGATCAACTCCATATCCTCACCCACTGTGGCCGGGCTGAATCCGCCGGCTGCAAGCACCGTTTCCCGGTGAAATACCGCCAAGGCTCCTGAAACAATTAATGTTCCACCCATCAAGTCCCAGCCGGTGCGGCCGAAGAGGAAGCTGCGCAGATATTCCACCACCTGGAGGCGCTCCAGCCATCCGGAAGGCAAACGAACCTGCTGGATGCGGCCGTCCTTGAAAGTGGTCCCGTTACGAATGCGGACGACGCCGCCACTAACTATCGTCTTCAGCGGAGAACGGATGATGGGGCGCATCAAACGCAGCAGGGCATCCGGCTCAAGCAGGCAATCGGCATCCAGCGTCGAAAAGTAAGGCGTTCGGCAGCAGTTGATGCCGGCGTTGAGCGCGTCGGATTTCCCGCCACGGTCCTTCGAAATCACCAAAAGATTGGAAATTTCTGGATTTCGATAAAAGCGGTTCACAGGCTGAGTCGGAAGAAACGATCGATAGATGAGGTCCATGGGCACAAGCTGATAGGTGCGGATGAGCACTGCCAGCGTGGAATCCGTAGAGCCGTCATCCACCACGATGACGCGGCCACCTGGGTACTCCGAGCGGAGCGCGGAGCGGACCGTTTCCAGGATCGCCTGCTCTTCATTGAAGGCTGGAATGATGACGGTTAGTGGGGGCGTAGATTCTGATTCGCGCAGCTCCCGCAGGCCTTGGTAGGCGAGGCGGCGGTTGTAAATGAAAGCCGATACCACCGAAACCAACATCAACACCGTGTAGACGCCATTGCCCACAAAAAAATAGACAATGGTGACTACGTTCAGCATGTTCATCACGTGCTGAGCAAAAACATGCCAAGTCTCCACAGGCCCCTCCTTCGCGCGACGTGGTGGAATGGCGATTGTTAACCCGCCAAGTATATACACACGCGAGCCGTAGTCAACTACATAATTGATTAGCTGTCGGCAGCAATAATCCGTAGGTAGAAGCGCGATACAATTCTAAAGAGGGAAACCCATGACGGACCTCAAAGCCATCTCGCCTGGGCTCCCCCCGACGGGCGCGAGAACGGAGCGCCCTTGCGCTGGGGAATAGTAATCATCGCGGCAGTTATCGTCGCCGTGGTCCTGTTCCTTCGCTATGGTGGCGACCTGCTTGTGGCCAACGATCGGCTGCCGTCTCACGCCCAAGTTGCCGTGGTGCTGAACGGCTCGGCCGCCGGAATGCGAGCGCGAACAGCCGGGGCGTTGCAATTATCGCGGCGTGGGGTCGTTGATCATGTGATCATCAGTGTTCCGCCCACCACGTATTGGGGCGAAAGCGTTCCAGAAGTGGCCCATCGCTATTTTGAAAATGAGCTAGGTCCTCAGCAAGCGGATCAGATTCTTTTTTGCGTCTCAAAGGCTAATTCCACGATTCAAGAAGCGGGCGCGATCATGGAGTGCCTGAGAAGCCGTGGATGGACAGAAGTCATCATTGTGACTTCCAACTTTCATACGCGGCGCGCGGGACGCATCTGGCGGGCTGCGGTGCGCAGCGCTCGGCCGCCCGTTCACATTTGGATGCACGGCGTCGCGGACGGCAGCTTTCAGCCGCGCGGCTGGTGGCGCAAGAGAATTTACGCCAAGACGTGGCTGCTTGAGACCTCCAAATTGCTGTGGGAAACCGTTTTTGGCGCCGGCCCCTGGAAAGGCAGGCCGGTAAAGGGCCAGCTTGTTCAACCCACCCGTCGAACCGCCTCTTCCTCCTGAAACGGGCGGTTCTCTCCCTCATCATTTGGCGCTTATTGCCGATGTGAATAAAGGGACCTCATGGCTCTCGAAACGCAAAATTCCGCAAGCCCCGAGAACGGTTTATCCCTCCCGCGGCGGGAACAACCCTTCACGCTTCAGACGTTGCAGGACGATGCCGGCGCGTTGCTGGCCGAATTCGAAGACAAGCTGCAAAAGACGGTTCATCTATTCAAGCAGAAAGCAGCCAAACAGATCGCATCCGAGTTCCCCAGGATGGCTGAGGAACTCCTCGCCCGCTGCTCGGCAGAGTTCGAGAAACGTTCTGAAGAGACGGCGGAAAGGTTGCGGCAGAAACTTGGCGTGGCGGAGACAGAAACTGCTGAGAGGATGCAGAAGCAGGTTGCCGCGCTTGGCGAGGACGCGGCGAACGCGTTGATGGCGGAGGCAAAGGCCGCAGCGGAAAAAGCACTGGGAGAGATGACTGGCGCACTCAAAGAGGAGGCGCGCGCGGCATCCCTTGGCGCCGACGCCGCGCTCAGAGCTGTGCGGACCACAGAAGAGCAGGCGGCGGAGAGGCTAAAAGCGGTAGGGGACCAGCTTGGCTCCTCGCTACGTGCCGATCACGAAAGGTACTTTGCTGCCCTCTCGGCTTCCGCGTTAAAGCAACTGGAGGATAAAGCAGGAAGCGGCATCGAAGCGTTTCAGGAGCAACTCGATGGCGCGCTGGCAGCCTCCAGGCGCAGAGCCACCGCGGAGATTGAAGAAGATATTTCAAAAATGGCCGCTGTGCTTCTGGACCGCTCGACGGGAGAACTGCAGCGGCAGACGGAGGAAACTCGCGAGCGGATGCTCACCGAGCTTCAGAATTCGGGTGCCTCCTTCCTTGCAGGCGCCCGGCAACAGTTTGAGAATCTCCAGAAGACCTCGATCGAGCTGCTCAATCAGGGCGCGGGTACGGCCGCAGAAAATGCAGTGCGCGAAGCGGTCGGAAACATGCAACGGCAAATCGACGGGACGATTTCCAGTAATTCGGAAACGGCTGTTTCACGCCTGGATGCGGAATGGCATCAGCTCGAAACGCAAGTTGAAGCGAGCATGGCGGACCATCGCAAGCAGTTGTTTGAGGTTTCGATCGAAGGCATTGAGAGTGTTCAACGGCAGCTTGACGCCCATCTCGATGCCTTCCGGGGACAACTTGAAGCCAACGTGCAAGCGCTCCGGCAGGAGGCGCTGGAGAGGGCCACGCTGGATTTTCCACGCGTGGTGGCACAGCTTACGGAAACAACGGTTGCTGATCTCGAAAAGAAAGCCGGGGAAGCCGCCGAAGCCGTCCAGCGGGAGATTCGAACCTCTTCGGTGGGCTTCGCCCAAGAGGTTGAGCGGCGGGTGATCGGAGACGCGGAGAATGCACTGCGCTCGCTGTCTGAAGCGACTTTAGATCAGGCAAAAAACCAGATCCGCCAACTGTTCAAGGATGTTGCGATTTCCCACCGGAAGGAGTTTGATGGAGAGATCGAAGAACATCTCCGCAAGCAGCGGAAATCTGCACAGGCGCAGATCGAGGAGTTGTCGCGAGGCTGCTTGGAACGCTTGCGGGAAGCGGGCGCACAGGTGGTGCCGATGCCCGTGCGAAGCTCCCCCGGCAGCAAGCTGCTGTTGATCATTGTCGCTCTCGTTCCCACCATCTTGTTCCTCTATCTGATGACGAAGCCCGTGATGCGGCTTAAAGCCGACCCACCCGTCGAATTCCTGAACGCCTTCCCAGAATGGACCGGCCGGCACCCGGAGGTGGCCACCCGGTTAGGCGAGGCCTACTGGGAATGGGCGGCGCTGCACCTCGCGCGTAATTATCCCTATGGCACTCAACTGCCGGAGCAGCCCCCGGTATTGTTTCGGGTCGATGGAGAAGGTTTTCCGAGCGGAGTAGACGCGGACGTAGCCCGCCTGCGCTATTGGCAGAAGCTGCGCGAGTTGTGGACGGAACCACAATCTTGGGACAGGGTGGAGATTTGGAATCTTAAATAGATTCTGGCTTCGCCCGATCGCGTGGGTGTAGGCGCGGTTGAATTCGTTTCGTGCTTCAGAACGCGTGAGCGAATTCGAATCTCTTCCGTAAAGATCGCCGAGCGTCATTCTGAGCGCCCACAGCCTTCGGCTGCCAATCCGGGGCATGACAAGTGTAGGTGTAGCGCGGACCTGCGCTGTTCAGGTCTTCGGCTTTTCACAGCGTTCGGGCAAAAAAACAAATGACTTAGCGATTCGTGAGTTTGGCCCTGTCCGACCGGCATTTTCATCAATTTTCGTGGGGCGAAGTCCCATGCCTGACAGACCTCAAAAACGGAGGTCTGCGCTACCCGAATTGGCGTGGAATGTTATGCAGAGGAGCCGTGGGCAATTCACCTCTTGAAATGTGCTTCCATCGCCTCGACCAAACCCTCGATTGTGGACTTTTCCGCTTCGATATCAACTTTCATGCCGAGTTCGCGTACAGTGGCAGAAGTGATGGGGCCGAGGGAAGCGATCTTAGCCGCCGCCAGTCTTTCCCGCACCTGTGGGGGGATGGGAAGCTGAAAAAAATTTGTTGCAGTGGAGGAGCTGGTAAACGTGATGACGGAGGGCGGCGGGGTGAGTAATGCCTCAAGCTCCTCCGGCCGGTATTCCGGAGGAACCACGCTGTATGCTGGCACCACCTCGACGCGGGCGCCTCGATCGCAGAGCGCGCGAGGCACGAGGTCGCGTGCCACGCGCGCGCGTGGGATGAGGAACGACTTTCCAGCCAAGTCGCGTTTTCCAAGGACTTCTAACAAGCCTTCTGCCCGGTAATCTTCCGGAACGAAGTCCACACGGATTCCACTTCTCGCAAACTCGGCTGCCGTCGCCGGGCCGATTGCCCCAATTTCGATTCCTTTCAAAGCGCGGGCGTCCAGCTCGCAGGCCCTGAGACGTGCCAGGAAATTCCGCACACCGTTTACTGAAGTAACGAGCAGGTAATCGAATTCATTCAGGCGTCCGATGGCGCTATCCATCGTCTCCCAGGAATCCGGGTTCCGGATCTCGATCGAGGGAATTCCTACGGCTTCGGCGCCACGCTCGGCCAGCGCATCACGGAGCGGCGCAGCCTGCTCTTCCATCCGGGTGATGACCACGCGTTGGCCAAACAGAGGCAGCTTTTCAAACCAGCGAAGCCGTTCCCGAAGTCGAACCACGTTGCCCACCACAGTGATGGTGGGTGGCGGAACGTCGCGCGCGCGCCGGGCAATATCTTCAAGCGTCCCGGTTACCACCTCTTGCGCCGGAGTGGTGCCCCACCGGATTACGGCCACCGGCATCGAAGGATCGCAGCCTTCCGCAATCAGCCTTTGCGTGATTCCGGGCAGGTGGCGGGCGCCCATCATGAATATCTGTGTTGCGTTATCGCGCGGGGTGGTGGGCGCACTTGTCGCACCCTCTGAAACGCCCAAGACGACATCTTCGTGGCCAGTCCGAAAAGAGACAGCCGACGCGATCTTGCGATGCGTGACGGGAATACCGGCATAGGCAGGCACGGCAGAACCTGAAGAAACGCCCGGCACAACTTCGAAGGGAATATCCGCCGCTGCGAGCGCGGCGGCCTCTTCACCGCCGCGCCCGAAGATAAACGGATCACCCCCTTTGAGGCGGACCACCGTTTCATGCGCGCGCGCTTTCCGCACCATCAGGCTGTTGATCTGCTCCTGAGTCTGCATATGGCGGCCTGCTCTTTTACCCACAAAAATCTTCTCGCATTCGGCGCGCGCGAAGCGGAGGAGTTCCTCATTGGCGAGAAAGTCATAGATGATACAATTCGCTCGCTCCAGGAGCACCTTGCCCCGCAGCGTAAACAAGCCGGGATCACCCGGCCCGGCGCCCACTAAGTAGACTTTGCCTCGCATACTTAAAATTCTTTGGCCTGACGCGCGAGCTGCCGGGCGAGCTCGGCGCCCCCCGCCTCAGGATCATTTGCTTCCCCTTCGATCTTGCTTCGGACGATCTTAGCGCCGTGCGCGCTTGCCACCATTCCCGTGATCGTAAGAGTGCTTCCTCTCACCACCGCATACGCACCTATCGGCGTCTGACAGCCACCTCCGAGGTGCCGCAGGACGGCACGCTCGGCCGTAACTGCCAAACGCGTTTCGAAATCGTTCAGGGGTGAGACGGCCATCTCCGTCTTCACGTCGTCCTGTCGAATCTCGATCGCGAGCGCGCCCTGTCCAGGAGCGGGACACACGTGGTCCGGCGAAAAATATTCCGCCACTCGCTCGCCGAGACCGAGGCGGTGGACGCCTGCCGCTGCGAGCGTCAACGCGTCGCAATCGCCACGAGCCATTTTGTTGATGCGAGTGTCGAGGTTGCCGCGCATCGGGACAATCTCCAGATCCGGCCGCAGCTCGCGCAGTTGCGAAGCGCGCCGCAGGCTGCTGGTGCCAATGCGCGAACCAGAAGCAAGGTCCGCAAGCCTTCGGCCTTCGCGTGAAATCAGGACGTCCCGGGCGTCATCCCGCACCGGGATCGCAGCCACACAGAGACCTTCCGGCTGATCCACCGGAAGATCCTTCATGCTGTGTACAGCAAGATGAATGCAGTTTGTGATCAGTGCTTCTTCGATTTCCTTGATGAAAAGGCCCTTGACGCCCGACTGGTTGATGGGATCTGTGGAGAGTTTGTCCCCCGAGGTGGAAATAACCCGGATTTCGGTTTCGAACCCGGCCGCTTCAAGCTTCTTCTGAACCCATTCCGCCTGCCACAGGGCCAGCCTACTCCCACGCGAGCCGATGACGAGTTTCATAGGCACTGATTGAGTCGTTGGTTTATTGAGCCATTGATTCAATGACTCAATCCCTCTATTCCGTCACCCCGAAGATTTTGCGCAGGATCTCTACCAGCGTTCCACGCTCAGCGTGGCCTGATGTGCTTTTGAGCTCGGTAATGGGTCCATGAAGAATTTTGTTGAGGAGGGCACGGGTGAGCTCGTCGACGGCTTCACGCTCAGCAGGGGCAAGAGCGCTTAAGCGACTGCGGAACCGCTCCATTTCTTTTTCGCGGATGACGCTCAGGCGTTTCTCAATGGCGACAATGGTCGGCACAATTTCTCGCGACGCCAGGCGGCGCATCATTTTCTGTGTTTCCTGGTGGACGATCTCTTCCGCCCAGGCCGCCTCGCGCTCCCGCTGCTTCTTGTTCGCCTCGACCACTTGCCCGAGATCGTCAATATCGTAGACGAAGGCATTATCGAGCTCGTTGACTCCGGGGTCGATATCACGCGGGACGGCAATATCCACGAAAAAAATGGGGCGATTCTTTCGCGCAGCCAGAGCGCGCTCCACCTGCTCCCTGCGGATCAGAAAATTCGGCGAGCCGGTAGAGCTGATCACAATGTCGGCCTTCGGGAGGGCATTGAAAGTCTGGTCAAACCGGATGGCTTCGCCCCGTAGAACTTCAGCCAGCTCACGCGCCCGCTCGTAGGTGCGGTTGGTCACCAGAATGCTGCGGGCGCCGCTCGCCACGAGATGGCGCGCGGCGAGCTCGCTCATCTTCCCCGCGCCGAGAATGAGAACCGTTTTCTCTTCCAGGCTGCCGAAGATCTTTCGCGCTAGCTCGACAGCGGCGTAGGAGACGGAAATGGCCGAGCTGCCCACCGCGGTTTCTCTCCGCACGCGACGCCCCACGGCAAGAGCGTGGTTCACCACTTCATCGAGCTCGCCACCCAGCGCTCCCGACTGCCGGGCTACGGCAGTCGCCTGTTTCACCTGTCCCAGAATTTGAGGCTCGCCAAGAATCATCGAATCCAGGCTCGCAGCCACCCGGAAGAGGTGTTCCACCACGTTCTCTTGCCGGTGCCAGTAGATGTGGCTCTCGTACGGCGCAAGGCTGCAGTGATGATAATCCGCCAGAAAGCGGCGAATGAGTGGCTCGGCGTCCGTAGCAGGCTCCGCGTTGGCGATGACCTCGACGCGATTACATGTAGAAAGGATGAGGCCCTCTTCGATCCCTTCGCGCGAGACGAGATCCGAAAGCGCCGCTGCCAGGCGCGATTCGGAGATGTTCATCCGCTCGCGTACCTCAACCGGAGCCGTTCGATGATTGATGCCTGCGAGAATGAAATTCATAAATACAGGGGCTGGGGGTTAGCGGTTGGGGGCTGGTAATTTTGCAGACTGACAGCGTTGTGTTGTTACCTGCGACCAACCCCCTAAACCCAATCCCCAACCTCTAATCCCCAACCCCCCAACCCCTGCCTCTAATGCATTCGGCTGATGGTGGGAAAGTATCCATGCTGCGAGCTGAGAAAACTGATTCCCAGAAAGGTTACCATCACCGCCAGAAAACCCAGAATCGCCATGTACGCGGAGCGCCGACCTCGCCAGGTCCCGCTGAATCGCGTCGAGCACAGCAAAAGATAGATGAGCCACGTGAAGAGGGTCGCCAGAATTTTCGGATCCAGCTCCCACGTGCCCTGCCAAGCCCGGCTGGCCCAGACGCACCCCGTCAGAATGCCAACGCTCAGGCAAATGAGCCCGAAAACCAGCGAACGATCGTAGAGCCGGTTACAGACTTCGAGCGAGGGCAGGCGATTATAAAGGGATCGCGGACGCTTCGCCTTCAGCTCACCTTCCTGGATCAGGTACATCACTGCGGCTACGAAGGTGAGAAACAAGCCGGTGTAGCCAAGTATCATCGCTGTGCTGTGGACGATGAGCCACCCGCCCTGCAGCTTCGAAGAAAGAAGGGGGCGGCCGGGGTTGAGCGCTGCGGCGAGCGTCATGATAAAAATGAAGGGAAGGATCAGAACACCCAGCCATGTGATGTGATACCGCCGATAGGCGAGAAAAAAGGCCAGGGTAACGTTAAATGCAAAAAAAGAAAGCGCGCTCTGAACGTCAATGATCGGCAAACGATGAAGCCGAAGAGCGGCCGCCACCAGAGCGGCGCCATTCAGTGCCAGGCCGAGCATCAGAACCGATAGCGCAACTGAACTTAACGCGGGACGCCCGCGAATGGCGGAGGGGAGCGCCAGCACGATTGCCAGCGCATAAAGCACGAGCGCACACCATAAAAAGACAGGATGCATAGGACCCACTTCCGAGTTAAAAGTATAGCATTTCGCTTTGGGTGGAATGGAGGTTGGAAATTAGACCAGAACTCGGAGCATCAAAACTTGAGAGGCGTGAAGAGCATCCGTTGAGTGGCGGCTCTCGCCCCGCACCTGCGGTGTATAATCAAGGTTGAAAATTGTTCTGAGAGGAGCGCCTACCATGTCTACACTTGCCAGTAAAACCTGCGTCCCGTGCCGGGGAGGAGTGCCTCCTCTCGCCGGTGCTGAGCTTCAGAACCTCCTGTCTCAAGTGCGGGACTGGCGCCTGATGGAGGAGCGCTATCTGCAGAAGGCTTATGCTTTTCCGGATTTTATGAAAGCGCTCGCCTTCGTCAACCGTGTGGGCGAGCTTGCCGAGCAGCAGGGCCACCACCCGGATCTTTTTCTGACGTGGGGCAAGGTTGAAATCAAAATCTGGACTCATAAAATCAACGGGCTCTCCGAGAGCGACTTTATTCTCGCGGCGAAAATCGATGAACTGGACCACTCCTGACAGAGGTTGCTAAAGGTTGCCGCGTTTCATCTCGCTCAGCAGGTAGTCACAGGAGCGGACGCACAGCGCCATGATCGTCAAAGTGGGATTCTGGCAGGGATTTGAAGCAAAACCGGAGGCATCCATGACGAAAAGGTTTTTAACGTCGTGCGATTGCTCGAACTGATTGAGCACCGATGTTTTGGGATCGTTTCCCATTCGCGCAACGCCAGCTTCGTGTCGGATGTTTCCGGGCACAGTTGAGCCACGCCAGGTATTAACGTTTTTCGCTCCGGCAGCTTCCAACATTTCGGCGCCTGAGGACAGGGCGTCATCC
>JBOGJS010000291.1:0-6771 GCA_050745365.1 Terriglobia bacterium | reverse complement strand
AAGATTACTGGGAGAGCCGCCGGGTGGCCTGATCCTCACTTTTATGTCGCGCACCCGGCCGTAAGCCCAGCGGCCCCTCCTGTCTGCGTTGACGCTCATGAAGCGAGGCCCTAAAATGACCTTGGGGTTACGCTGAGATGCCTGATGCGCGCTCGCACCGACAACTGAAGCCTCCAACACGCCGATCTGCCCCTCGCGTGCGGAGCCACCGGATCTTCGGGCAACTTGCTTTCGTCATATTAACTCTGCTGGCCGTCGGTATTGGCGCACTGAGCGGTTTGGTGTTCGTTTATTCTTCCAATCTGCCGCAAGTGAGCGAGCTCTTCGATTATCGTCCGGACGTTATGACTGAAGTTTACGCGGGCGACGGGAAGGTGATTGGGAGTTTTGCCCTTCAGCGCCGCGTCCTGGTAACTTACAGCCAGATTCCCCCTGTCTTGCGAAACGCCATTCTTTCAGTTGAAGACCGCCACTTTGAGAGCCATTTTGGCATTGACATTCTGCGTATCGTACGCGCAGCCATCATCGACACCGTTGAATGGCGGAGGGCCGAAGGGGCGAGCACCCTGACCCAGCAGTTGAGCCGGCGTCTCTTTCTGACACCGCAGAAAAGCTTCAAGCGAAAAATCCGCGAAGCCATTCTTGCCATTCAACTGGAGCGGCACTTCACAAAAGCCCAGATTTTCACGATGTATTGCAACATCATTCCGTGGGGGGAAGGAAGCTTTGGCGTGGAGGCGGCTTCCGAGCGGTATTTTGGTAAGCCCATCCAAGAACTGACACTGCCGGAAGCCGCGATGTTGGCCGGGCTACCGAGAAATCCCACCTACTACTCGCCGGTCCGGCACCCCAAGCGCGCCATCGAGCGGCGCGACGAAGTGTTGGCGGCCATGCTCGACAATCACAAGATCACGACGCAGCAATACTGGCCTGCGTTGGAGGCGCCGCTGGGGCTACATCTGCAGCGGTGGAACAGGGAAGTGGCGCCCTACTTTGTTGAGTACGTGCGCAGGCTGCTTCTCGAAAAATATGGCGCCCAGGTGGTCAACACCAACGGACTGCGAGTATACACTTCGCTCGATCTTCACTTGCAGGAGATTGCGGAGCAGACTCTGCGTCAGGGTTTGCGAGCTTACGATAAGCACCGGGGGTGGCGCGGCCCTGTAAAGAACATCCTGAAGCATCCGGTAAAGCTGGAAGACGGCGAGCCCGCCACGCTTGAAACCTATACCGACGCGGACTGGGAGCCGCCAATAACGCCCGGGAGCCGTATTCACGGGCTGGTGATGGCGGTGAAGCCGGGATACGCTCTCGTCCGCTTCGGCGACCTCACGGCGCGGGTGACGCCTGCGGACTTCGCGTGGACGAAAGCGACAACGCCCGCGGCGATTTTCACCATGGGTGACGTCGATCTGTTTCAAATCTTGAGCGTGGGAGCGCACACAGTTCACGCGACGCTGGATCAGTATCCGACGGTTCAGGGAGCGATGGTGGTGATCAACAACAAGACGGGCGACATTAAGGCGATGGTGGGCGGGTACCACTATAATCGTAGCCAGTTCAATCGGGCTGTCATGGCTGAGAGGCAGGTGGGATCCTCCTTTAAAGTTTATGTGTATTCGGAGGCGCTGCTCGATAATTTCAGCCCGTTCGACACGATCTTAGACGAGCCGGTGAGCTATGGTGGCTGGTCGCCTCACGACTACGACGACCGTTACGAGGGCAGAATTAGTTTGCTACGCGCTCTGGCAGAATCGCGCAACGTGCCCGCCGTCAAGCTCCTGGCGCGCGTGGGAATTGATAAAGTCATCCGACTTTGCCGAGACTTCGGCATCACCTCGCGGCTGGTGCCCAATCTTCCTCTGGCCCTGGGGGCCTCCTCGCTGACCGTGCTGGAGCATACCTCCGCCTACTCGACGTTTCCCGATGACGGCTTGCACATTTCCCCGCGCGCCATCCTGCGCGTGGCGGACTATGAGGGCCGCGTGATTGATGATTTTCCCCCCAGGGTGACGGACGTGCTTCCAGCCGGAGCGGCCCGCCTGATGGTCTCCATGCTGCGCGAAGTCATCAACTCCGGGACAGGCGTGCGTGCGCGGCCTCTTGCGGCCCAACACCCCATTGCGGGAAAAACCGGCACGACCAACAATTGGACGGATGCCTGGTTCATCGGCTTTTCGCCCTCCATCACCTGCGGGGTGTGGGTGGGATACGACAATCACCAATCGCTCGGCAAGGGTGAGGAAGGCTCTCACGTCGCCCTGCCGATCTGGATTAATTTCATGAGCCAGGCGCTCAAGAGGCGGCCGGGACGGCAATTTCCCGATTCACCTCTGTTGACGAATCCAAATCAAGTGAAAGAAATCCTGGCAAGCGCGGGACCGCAGAATATGTTTCCGCAATCGAACGGCCCCGTGGCGGATCCCTTAACCGGCCCTGGCTCCGTGGCACCGACGGCGATGCATCCGGTGGTGAGCCAACAGCCTGCACCGCCGCAATAGAAGCGCTGGTACCTGGGGGCGCAAAGCCGCTTTCGGTTCCTCCCTATTTTCTGGTTCCCCCGGCTCTGCCGGGGAAGTTTACTCGGGGAGACTCCGCGTGTTCCCGTTCCATGGTGTTGATTTTCTGGAGATCGATTCGCTTCTGAGTGACGAGGAGAAACTCGTCCGGGGAACGGTACGCGAATTTGTGAACCGCGAGGTGATTCCGCACATCGAGGGTTGGAACCGCGAAGGTGTGTTTCCCCGGTGCCTCGTAGGGCCAATGGCCGAGCTGGGTTTTCTTGGCGCCAACCTTCAAGGTTACGGCTGTGCAGGAATGTCCAACGTCCAATATGGGCTCATCATGCAGGAGCTCGAGCGTGGCGATAGCAGCCTACGGAGCTTCGTCTCCGTGCAAGGCGCGCTGGTGATGTACCCCATTCATGCATATGGCAGTGAAGCACAGAAGGAACGCTGGCTGCCCGCGCTTCAGAAGGGCAATGCCGTGGGGTGCTTCGGATTAACAGAGCCTGATTTTGGTTCCAATCCTGCTGCCATGCGGACTCGCGCCACGAAAGACGGCGACTTTTTCATCCTGGATGGGGAAAAAGCCTGGATCACGTCAGGGTCGATTGCTGACGTGGCACTCGTTTGGGCTCAGACAGAAGAAGGAATCAGCGGGTTTCTGGTGGAGCGGGGAACACCGGGATTCAGCGCGCACGATATCAAAGGGAAAGCCTCCTTGCGCGCCTCGGTGACGAGCACGCTTTCCCTCGAGGACGTACGCGTGCCGGCCAGCAGCCAACTGCCCGGCGTCCGTGGATTGAAAGGGCCGCTCACCTGCCTTACTCAGGCGCGGTATGGCATCGGTTGGGGAGCGCTGGGAGCGGCGATGGCCTGCTATAGCGAAGCGCTGGAGTATGCCAAGACCCGCAAGCAATTTGACGAAAAGCCCATCGCCTCGCATCAGCTCGTCCAGGAAAAGCTGGCGGAGATGATCACCGAGATCTCAAAGGGCCAGTTGCTGGCGCTCCACGTCGGCCGCCTGAAGGACCAGGGGCGGGCGGATTTCGCTCAAGTTTCCATGCTCAAGCGGAACAATGTGAAGATGGCGCTCGAGACAGCCCGCCAGGCGCGGGACATCCTCGGCGCCAGCGGCGTGGCCGATGAGCACCCCGTCTTTCGCCATATGTGCAACCTGGAATCCGTCTCGACTTACGAAGGCACCCACAACATCCATACCCTCATCCTGGGCGAGCGGATCACCGGCATTCCGGCCTATAAAGGGTAGCAAGAGGTATCGGACTGCGGCCTGTGTGCTGGGCTCACGAAAAGGCGCAGAATTCCACTGTCTCCGAACGCCGGAATTTGGAAAACCATCAACGGGCGTTCCCGCATTTTCCACCTGCACGGCAACGTCATTTTGGACTCGAACCCAGGTTGTCCCTCTCAGTTACCTTGGTAGGGGCCGCCAAAACGATCAAGCGGTCGACGTCAAATTCCTTATACAGATCCAAGCAGAATAGGTCGGGGGCATCAAGATAACTCACGGGTTTCTGAAGCAAGTAATTAAAGCTAGCCATCCCATTGTGAGATACAATCTCCGAGAACTCGCCAGGTTCGAGCGCAGAGGTAATTAATGCCTCCACTTGGCTGCGTATTCCAGTGGTCTCGAGACGGATATCAGGCGCATGCCACCTGTTCCGTGCCCATTGAGTGATTCCAACGAGTTGAGCTGCCTCCATGCCGATTGGGCGCTTTCCGATTGCCGCCAGCATTTCAGGGAATAGAAATAGGGGCCCATCCGGCGCGGCATCCCCTGTGAATAACAGGTTAAGCACCAGCACCTGCTCGCCTCGATCCATCCGTCCTGCTACCTCCGGCTGACGGTCCCAAATTTCTGAGCCTGCCGCCTTAATGCCTTCATCATTAAGGATAATCGTCATCGGGGCACCTGGCGGAGTCCGGATTTTTCTTAGCCAAACTCCAGTGGCGCTGAGTCCATTGCTGAACAAGATGCGAAAGGACTCCGATTCCACCCCATTCTGCAGGGTATTCGCCACAGCCCAGGCATGTTCTACATTTGCAGGCTGGTATCGAACCACGTCCCGGAGCTTCGTCCTCTCCGAATGGGCCCAGTTTGCGTCACGATGGGCAGTAGTCGCCAAGGTTGGGCGCTGAATTTCAGCGGCCATCTTCCTCGCGAGTGAAAGGATCGTCAGATTATTCTCAGGCAGCCCCGCGCTCAGCTCGCTATAGCTCTTGATGTCGTGGCCGACGGGAATCTCTTGCGAGGGAGAAGATAAGTGAAAATACTCTGCGAGAAAACGGTAAGTCTGGTGACGATTGCTGTACCCATAGTTGTGCGCTGAGATGTCTGTATTTTCATAAAATTGGAATACGCCTTGCTTACCGTACAGTCGGAAAAAGGGCTTTACAGCGTCGAAAATGTAGGGCTTGACCAAGGGCGCGCGAAAACAGCAATTATCCTGCGCGTTGTTAATCAACAAAGTGGGTCGTGGGGCGCGCATCGCCGTAAGGGTGGGATAGTCTACGCCCAGTACGAAGTCGGTTGCATTCTGCTCAAGGTCGCCTGCCTCGGTGATGGGCGCACGCGCCAACCGTCCCTCGATCGACGTGTACCCCGCCACGGGTATGGATATGTCCACTCTAGTATCGAGTGAGCTCAAGACGATGGTCTGCCAACCCCCGCCGGACAGCCCGGTTACGGCAATGCGCGCTCGGTCCACATTCGGGTCCGCCCAAAGAAAATCGATCCCGCGGCGCATGGCCAAGTAAAACAGCCCAATATCGTTGGCGCCTACCAAGTCCAGTTGCCCCCCAAACCAGTGGTCGTCTCCCTTTGTGGAGAGTTCGCCCTCCCCCACCCACTCGAGGTTTAGCGCGATCATGCCACGCAACGCTTCATTGATGCAAAGTGTCTGGTTGGACACGTTCGCCTTGCCGATCGGACCATAGTGTCCCATCACGTTCAGCACTGCCGGCACCTTGCCGTGGAGGTTCTCGGGTTCGTAAAGAAGAGCGGTGGAATAAAAGCCCGGCACAATCTCGTAGTGAAACTTCCGTAAGCGATAGCGCTTGCCGGTGGGAATCTGCCCCATGTCTTTGAAGTCTGGAGGGGAGCTCACCCATGCCTTCGGCCAGCCGTGGAATACTACACCCTCAAGCAAATGCTCCCTAATCTTCTCTGCCTCCGCCGTCCACTGGCTGGCGCTCATAGCCCTGGGGAGCTGAGGCGCGCGGCTTTGCAGGTACGCCTGCAACTGGAACATTACGACCCGACCCGACTGAATTCTCCTGTCCAGGATGGGCCTTACTTGCTCCGAGGTGCTTATGGCCGGCGCAAAGGACGCCGCGAAAAGAAGCAGAACGATGGATAAGCAAGCAGCTTTCATCATCCCTCCCAAGTATGAGCCCGATGTAAGCCCCATAGGACCTCCCAAGGTGGCCCCCGAGGCCGACCTGCCGCCGAGAATTCGCAAAATAGCGGCTTTCCTGGATCAATTCAAGAAGAGTTGGGTGAATCTAAGGCTGAATTCCCATATTTTGAAATCTTCTGAAAACGGCCTTGACATTCATTAAAATACGCGCTAAAGGTGGTGCACACGATCAGCAGGTTAAGGAGGATCGGCAATGAAACTACTAACTTATGTTCTTTCGGCCGTAATCAGCCTTTCCTGTGTCCCAGCCTTCGGTCAAAGAACAGCAGCGGCTGTATCCGGCGTTGTCAGAGACCCGAGCGGTGCCGTTATCCCGGGAGCGCGCGTTACCGCCATCCAGGTTTCCACGGGCGCCCGCACTGCCGTACAAACCAACGCTAGCGGCTTCTACGTGATCCCGAATCTTCCGCCGAGCGGTTATCGTCTCCTGGTCGAGAAAGTGGGGTTTGAGGCTTTCGAGCAAACCGGGATTACTCTCGTGGTCGGCCAAGCCGCAAGTGTCAATGTGACCCTCACGCTCGGGAAGCCGACCCAGCGAGTCACGGTTTCCGGACAGCCGCCCCTGGTGAATACGCGTACTCAGACGCTCAGCTATGCCATCACGCCGCAGTTTACAGAGCAACTGCCTTTGAACGGACGGAACATTCTCCAATTGACCGCCCTAGCCCCTGACACCAGCACATTCGGAGGGGCCGGGCCGACTTATGCCAATCAGGCCGCCACTGATCCCGCGTCCTCGGCGGGCTTTGTTACCGCCAGCGGGTCATCCCGCGAAAATTCGACCGCGTTTTACCTGAACGGCTCACTCAATATGGATACATACACGCAGG
>JBOGJS010000290.1:0-4168 GCA_050745365.1 Terriglobia bacterium | reverse complement strand
GTGTCGGACCCTGCGGAGATCGTCAAAGCGGGCGACGAGATCACGGTTAAGGTCCTGCGGGTGGATGAGGAAAAGCGGAGGATCTCGCTCGGGTTGAAGCAGCTCTCCGCCGACCCTTGGTCGAGAGTGGCCGATGTGTACAAAATAGGCCAAATGCG
This sequence comes from Terriglobia bacterium, assembly GCA_050745365.1. GTDB lineage: Bacteria > Acidobacteriota > Terriglobia > UBA7540 > UBA7540 > RH2-MAG17b. The sequence continues at coordinate 4,010 of JBOGJS010000290.1, read as the reverse complement.
GCCAGGCCGCGTCACGCGCGTCGTGCAGTTCGGGGCCTTTGTGGAGCTCGAGCCGGGCGTTGAGGCGCTGGCGCATGCTTCCAGTTTTGAGCCCACCGGACGACCAGAAGGCTGGGCGAGCCAGGTTGCTCCTGGGATGATGGCCACATTCGAGATTCTCGTCATCGACCCCGAGCACAAGCGGATCGGCGTGGCGCTGGTTCCAGGAGCCTGGGGCAAGGTCGCGGGCGAAACGGGAGCCCGGCCCGGCATCGTTCCGGGCGCACGCCTGACGGGAAAAGTCGAGCGATACGAGAAATTCGGTGTGTTCGTCTTCCTGTCGCCCGGGCATACCGGCGTCATTCCCTTGAGCGAAACCGGCATCGGGAAGGAAGGTGATCTCCGGCGAGCCTTTCCGGTCGGGTCGGAGGTCGAGGTCATTGTGCTCGAAAGCGATCCGTCAGGCCGGCGCATCCGCCTGAGCGCGAAAGCAGTTATGGAAGCGCGCGAAGCCGAGGAAATACACGAGTGGACCGAGCGCAATCCTGCTCCCACCGAGGGCCTCGGTACATTCGCCGACAAGCTGCGCTCGGCGTTGAAGTCGCCACGGAAGGAATAACCCTTACAAAATCCCACAACCCTTCACGGCCTGATTGGTGAGACAGTCTCCATAAAAGCATCTGCATCCTCCGAAAACAATGGCCGATTCGTATAAAATCTACACACGTCACGTAATACCCGCCAACTCCTCCTGCCCGGCGGACCTTAGCTAACCCGTGTATTCGATATGATTCCGATCAAGTTCTCCAGATTGGCATCTTTTTTGCGCTAAATGCTTATAAGGAAATCTAAAGAAAGGGTGCTTCTTATGAGATGTCAGCGACTGTTAGCTATCAGCTCGGTGGCCGTCCTGCTTTTTTTGCTTGCGGGGATTATACATGCTCAGACCCCGTCGGGGGCGGGGAAGCAAGCAGAAGGTCCGCCCGCCAGTTCCAACTCAAACAAGAGCAAAGAGAAACATCTCAGCGGCAGCCTGGTCGACTTCCCGTGCTTGGCTAAATCTCTATCCGCAATTAGGTCCGCGGGCGGTTCCGGATCGGCTGGAGTGATGCCCCCTTTCATCCCTCCGAGCGGCCAAACTAGCAGTCCAGGCAAGCCTGGGTCGCACGCACCGACTGGCCGGCAAACGCCATCCGCGCACTCGCCTGAACCCACCTATCCTCCCGAGCCACCACAACCGGCTCCGCGCATGATTGCGGAGGCGCAACTGCACGCAACCAGAGCAAAACAGATCGATCGGGCAGTGAAACAGTGCACGGCAACGCCCGCAACGAAAGACTTCGGACTTGTGACGCCGAGCGGGAAAGTGCTGAAGTTCAATCAGGCCGGAGACACGAAAGCGGCGCAGACACTGAAGAATGCTGCCTTGAAACCAGGAAAAAAGTTGAAGGCGGAGGTAACTGGCACAATGCCGCCGGATTCGACAACCGTGAACGTGGCTTCGTTCGCAGTGAAAGGGAAGCAGAAGCCAGTGTCGGCAACTGCTTCGCCGAGTAGCCGTCAGTAGCGTTGGATCTGCCGCCCTGCACCGGAAAGTAGCTGCAAGAAAGCGTATGCTAACCTGAAGGGAAGCAGTGGGCGGGAGTTTGCATGAAACGGGATCTTGAGGCCCTTTCGGGAATCCTATTTGACCTGGTTGTGATTGGAGGGGGCATCAATGGCGCGGCAACGGCGCGGGAGGCGGCGCTGCGCGGGTTAAAGGTAGCGTTGATCGAGGCTCAGGACTTCGCCAGCGGCACTTCCAGCCGCAGTTCCAAGCTCATTCATGGGGGCCTGCGCTATCTCGCCCAGGGTAACTTCAAGCTGGTCCGCGAGGCACGCCGCGAAAGAAGGCTGCTCGCGCGCCTCGCGCCGCATCTCGTGCAGCCCCTGCCGTTCCTATTGCCCATCTATCGTGGTGATCCCTATTCCCCGCTAAAAATGCGCTTTGGGCTTACCCTCTACGACTGGCTGGGCAACCTCGGGCTGCAGGATCGCCACCATTTTTACAACTCGCGCGAGACCCTCCGCCGAGTGCCCCGCCTGCGCGGGGAGGAATTGCGGGCGGGCGCCGTCTTTTACGACTCTTTGACCGACGATGCACGCCTAAGCGTTGAATACGCGCTGGACGCGGCGGAGCACGGTGCGGTCGTGGCGAATTACACGGAAGTGAAAAGCTTTATCCGGCAGCCGCGCAGCCGCCAGGTTACCAGCGCGGAAGCGGTGGACCACGTGACCCGAAAGAAATATGAAGTTTCGGGACGCTTCTGGGTGAACGCCGCCGGGCCCTGGGTGGACCGCGTGCGAGCGCTCGTCCCGGGATTTGCCGGATCAAAAACCATCCGCATGACCAAGGGTACGCACGTGATTCTGCCCTGCGTATGCGACCGCTGGGCGCTGTTTGCTGCCATTCCTCCCGGCGAGCGCATTTTCCTGATGATGCCTTGGCAAGGCCATTCGCTGCTCGGCACAACAGACACCGACTATGACGGCGACCCCGGCGCGGTAGAGCCCGCGCGGGTGGAGATTGAATACCTCCTCGGCGCGCTCAATCGGGTGCTCCGGCAGCCGGTGGGGACGGAGGAGGTTATCGGCAGCTATGCCGGAGTTCGGGCGCTGGTCGTTGAGCCCGGTCGAAGCCCGTCCGCCAATACGCGGGAATATCGTTTCCATCACGATCCCTGGGTCAATAATATGATCACGATTTGCGGCGGTAAGCTCACGACCGCGCGGGCACTCGGCGATAAACTCACCGACGTGGTGGAGTCAGAACTGCCTGCTGGCTCGGCGAACGCGAATGCGAGTGAAGCCCCGCTGCCCGGCGGACACACGGGGCCTTTTCAAGCGTTCGTAGAGGCAGCAACGGAGGAGGCGATCCGCGAATTCGGCATACCCTCGGTAGCGGCTGATCGCATCCTTCGCACGTATGGCAGCCGCTGGCGGAGCGTGCTTGCCCCCATTCGCGCTGACGGGACGCTGGCTGAAGTACTGCCCGGCGCGCCGGAACTGCTGAAGGCGGAGGTTGTTTTCTCTATCCGTGAAGAGATGGCCGTAACAGTTGAAGATTTCCTGCTGCGCCGTTCCGGCCTCAACTGGATGGCCTGCGCGTACCCGGAAGTTATTCCGGGCGTGGCCGACATTTTCGCCCAGGAATATGGCTGGGATGAGGAGCTTCGCTCGTCGGCGATCGCGAGATTCGAACGGATTATCCATCGGGCTCAAAAAGTCTTTGCTTAGGGCATCATCAAATGTGCAGTTTAGCGTCTTTGTCTCGGAGAGGAGATCGAGCATGAGCCGAAAGATCGCTCTCTATTCTTTCGCTATTTCGATTTTCATGTCAGTGCCATGGACGTCGTTCGCCCAAGCACGCGCCTCGAAAACCCCGCGGCCGGGCGATGAAATCGTTGTCCCTTCCCACACTGAGATTCCGCTGGAACTCACCAGCGGCCTCAGTTCGCGCACGGCCTATGTCGGCGAGGCGGTTTACTGCCGGACGGTGTATCCCATCACCGTCAACAACCGAATTGTGATTCCCGTCGGCTCCTATGTGAAAGGCACTGTCACGCAGGTGAAGCGACCCGGACGAATCCGCGGAAAAGCAAAGATGGGTCTCCGCTTTGACTCCGTGACCTTGCCTTCAGGGCTTACGAAACCGATCTATGCAATCCTTTCAGGTTATGCCGGTAACGGGAGGGAAGGGTTTAAACGCGATGAATCCAAGATCGAGGGCGAAGGAACCAAGGGCAGGGATGTTGAAACCGTTGCCGCCAGCGGTGGCGAAGGTGCAGGGATTGGGTCCATTGCCGGGATCAGCGGTGGGCATTCCGGAGCAGGCGCTGCAATCGGCGGTGCCACGGGAGCTCTCGGCGGCTTGATTTACGTGCTCGCTACCCGCGGCAGAGAAATCGCCTTGCCCCCCGGAACCGATCTCCAACTCGAGCTCAGTCGCCCGCTTGTCTATTATCGTTATCAGGTTGAGCCGCCTCCGAGCA
>JBOGJS010000289.1:0-3774 GCA_050745365.1 Terriglobia bacterium | reverse complement strand
CTGCACCATTGCCGCTGGCGGAGCCTACAACGTGAATGACGGCGACCTTCTGATGTTCTCCAACCCCAACGGCCCGCCCGCCCTGGGAATGGTGACGAATGTGGATACCACTTCCAACATCGTTTACTTTGAGGCGGACCCGCTCAACCTGGACCAGGTTTGCGCTGCATCGGGATGCGCCGGAAGTATTGACAGCATTGCGCAAGGGGGCGTGTATCCCAGTGGCATGACGCTCACGAAGGTCGATTTAATCACTTACTATCTGGACAATTCCAATCCGGCTCATCCTTACACGCTGATGCGGAAGCTTGGCGACTCTACGCCCACCGCCGTCGCCTATGGCATCAATTCTCTCCAGTTCACGTACGATCTTTCTACCGGCGGCTCGGGCTCCACAAACCTTCCAAGCCCTGCCAACCCCAACCAGATCAGCAAGGTGAATCTGTTCATTTCCGGCATTTCAAACTATGCGTTACGAAGAAGCCAGCAATATTACAGCTCGAGCGTCGCCTCGGCGGTGACCATTCGCAACCTCGAATATGTGAATCAGTTCCCGTGAGAGAGAGTCATCCGGTGAGCCATCCCTCGCTCGCGTCGTTCCGAACGAGGGGAGCCGCAGGCGGGTGGTTAAGGAAAGAATCGCCGGAGCGGCGGGGGGGAACACCATGCAGAAAGATAAAAATCCATCCGGAGTCGCCCTGATTGTCACGTTGCTGACGCTCACCGTCTTCTCGCTGATGGCCGTCGGCTTTTTCTACATCGTGGTGGGCGAACAGAAAAATTCGACGAGCGGCGGCGACAACACCGTCGCCTTCTACGGGGCCGAGGGCGCTCTTGAGAACATGAGCGCGCAAGTTGCTACGCTTTTTTCTCATACGGCCTCTCCTACGCCGGCCCAGGTCACCGCGCTCGATAGCTCACCACCAACGATTCCGGGCGTGACTTATGCTTCCGTCAGCACGCAATATCCGAACGGCGGCTACTACGTTGAGTACACGTCGAACGGCAGCGGAGGGATCCAATCGACGTCCGGTGTGATCGGCGGGACGGGACCGCTTGCGGGCCTGGAAGGAGTGATCACGCCTTTCACACTGACAACCGTCGCCGAAGGCCCAAACAATACAGAAGTGAATCTTGTCCGGCAAGTGCAGGAAGTGGCCGTGCCGGTGTTCGAGTTCGGCATCTTTTCAAATAACGACCTCTCATTTTTTGCCGGTCCTGATTTTCAATTCGGCGGACGCGTCGCGACCAACGGGAATCTCTACCTGGCGGAAGGCCCTGGCGATACCCTGACGCTTCCCGCCAAGGTCACGGCTTATAAGAGCGTGATTCGCACACAACTTTCAAACGGCTACTCCACCTCGTCGGCCTACTCGGGAACTGTGAATGTTGTCTCAACGCCGGGCCATTACCGTGCGCTGGCCGAGACCGAGGGCAGCCTGACCGGCGGGTCGAGCAGTTCACCCAATTCCAACTGGAACACCATTTCCCTCACCGACTATAACGGGAATATTCTCACCTCGGCGACGGGCGCAAGACAACTCAACATGGCCATCGCCTTTCAGGGTGCCGCACCGATTTCAATTATCCAGCGCTCCGAAGCGGGTGACAGCGCGCTGATGCAGCAATCGCGAATGGAAAACCAGGCGAGCCTGCGGATTCTGCTCTCGGATAGTTCGAATGGTTTGCCGGACGGCACAGCCGCTGTCCCGCTCGATGGTACGCTGAACGGTTCAGGAAACTCTTATGGGTACACCGTGGATGCCTGCCACGCGCCGCTGGCGATTTCACCAGGCCCCGTCGAGCCTTCTCCGAACAACAATCCCGAGCAGGATAACGATTTCCTCACGCCAGCCGGCACTCCTCTGATTGGCGGATGGATTGAAATTGATATGCAAACCAGTTTGGGGACCTGGCAGAACGTGACGATGGAAATCTTGAAGCAAGGCATCACGGCGGCGCTGGGATCGAGTTGCGGGAATCATCCGGTCATCCATCTCGAAGAATTGAACCAATATAAATGCAATGGGAGCTCCTCGCCGTGCACATCCCGCTCGGCGGGCAGCACGAATCCGACCGACTATGTGCCCATCAATCTTTACGACACGCGCGAAGGAAATCTACGTGATGTCAATGATGGAACGATCCATTTGGGTGGAGTCATGAACGTGATTGAGCTGGACGTGGGCGACCTGCAGAAGTGGTTTGCGAGCGATGCTACCGGGCAGCAAGCACTCAATAACGACGGGTATATTGTTTACTTCTCGGACCGCCGCGGGAACTATGATCCCGCGGCCACGGCCACTTACGGCGAGACGGGAATGTATGGTAACGAAGACATCATCAATCCGGCTTCTTCGAGCGGCGCGCCCGACGGCACGATGGAAGAACCCGAAGATATGGACGGCCCCAACGCCGGCACCGCCAACTGGTCGAGCGATCCGTTTGACGCTTACGGCGGGATTCCTGAGTGTGTCGACACCACGCCCTACTGCGCGCCCGCCTGGCTTACTTTGTTCAGCCTTACCAGTCCTCCCAACGTCCCCGCCTCTCCGGCGAATCTCACCCGGCAAACGGTGAGCGCCGGCCAAGCCGAAAAAAATGCCGTCATCTTCTTCCGCCGCGTGCTGCGCCTGGTGGATGGCACCCTGGGTGAACTGCCGCCCCTGACCACCGCGAATTGCTCCGTCGCGCGCGGCGCCACGGGCTCAGGCGGATTCAACGTAACTTCCGAAAATCCCATCTACATTCTTGGCAACTATAATGCGAATAGCGCGGGCGGCTCCAGCTTCAATGATCAAACCGGCGACTGTCACGTTCCTGCAGCGGTGATGGGTGATGCGGTCACGCTCCTTTCGAACGGTTGGAATGACACGGAGAGCTTTACCTCTCCAACGCTTTCAAGCGGCCGTGTGGCTTCCGTCACCTACTACCGCACCGCCATTATGGGCGGCACTACGGTTCCTTTCCCTCAACCGACGGGGTACAGCACCTATCAGGATTTTGGCACGGATGGTGGCGTGCATAATTTCCTGAGGATGCTCGAAGACTGGAGCAGCGTGACACTCTATTACAAGGGATCCATTGCGGATTTCTACTACTCCCTCCAGGCAACCGGAGTCTACAAGGATGGGCTGGTGAATAGCGTCTACGCGCCCCCGTCCCGCGGCTACAGCTTTGACATGGATTTTCAGGATATCTCTACGATTCCTCCGGGAACCCCCCGCTTTTCCGACGTCAATGCGCTCGGCTTCCAACAGGTGCTGCTGCCTCCCGGCAGCACCGGACCGTAGCGCAGCACGGACAGCGCCGGTAACCTTTCAGCTTGCGTGCTTCGGGACAGGAAAAAGATTCTGCAATAATCCCTCAGAAGCTGTGAATTAATTCAATAATCGCGGATTTTGCGTCCGTAAGTAACAGAAAACAGGCACGCGGAAAAGCGAAGATTCAATTAATTCACAGCTTCTCAGTTTCGGGCGCATAGAGGCGGCTTTATGCCGCCATTTCGGGCTGGCGGGGTAAACCCACGGCTGTCCAAATTAGCGGCGGTCCGATGGCGGCGGTATTGTAGTCATTGGGCTTAATTGCCCTGAAAGTGCGATTCAAAAACCAGGTTGCGGGTAGCACGCCCCGAAACCGGCGCAACCTGCTGTCCAGATTCAGGCCCCGAGGAGCGAAAGCTGGGCGGGAAGCGAGAGGAGCGCCGGCGGCGGCTCGAACGGTTGATCGAGCCAGGCGAACAGGTCGCGATAGACAAAGAGTTGCTGCCGCAGC
>JBOGJS010000288.1:0-8643 GCA_050745365.1 Terriglobia bacterium | reverse complement strand
CCTGAGGACAGGGCGTCATCCAAAAGAGCAAATTCATTTTCACCAAATGCCATATGAAAGCGAAGAACCGGGATTCCATAGGTATCCACCACATCACGATCGATCTCAACGTAGTTCTCCCAACGGGGGAGACACTCGGTTGCAGCGCCAAGCCCGACCCTACTCGACGACTGAAAAAACGCTTCCTTGAAGGCTCCGCCAAACCCTCGCGCCTTCCAGTTAAAGTTCACACCGCCTGCGCCTTCATAGCCATATCCTCGTAAAAACTTCCGGGATCGTGGTCCATGGGGAAGATTACGAAATCGCGCAACGTAAATACCGCAGGGTCTGCGCGGAACTCCGAGACTGGGCTTTTCCACAAACTGCTGGAACTCTCCGGTTGCTCCTCCGTCCCCCATCGTGTCGGTCAGATAGTGTCCCAATACGCCGCTTGAATTGCCTAAGCCGTTTGGATATTGCCTCGTGGCGGAATTGAAGAGAATGCGCACGGATTCGAGGCACTGCGCCCCAAGGATCACCACGCGCCCCATAATCTCTCGCGGTTCGTGCGTGACCCGGTCGATATAGAGCATACCTTTGGCGCGGTTGCGCTCTGGATCCATCAGCACCTTGTAAACCATGGCGTCAGGGATGTACGTGCAGTTGCCGGTGCTGAGCGCATCGGGTACCGTCGTAAACGCCGAGTTGAAGTACGAATGGGTCACGCAACCGCGCTCGCAAGGCCCACAGTAGTGGCATGGCGCGCGGCCGTTGAGCGGTTTCGTTAAATTGGCCGTCCGGCTGGGGGTGACGAGCCAACCCAATTTGGCCTTGACGCGCTCTCTGAAGAAAACTTCCGGACACGTCATTCCCATGTCTGGCTGGAAGATGCCGTCTGGCAGATAGGGCGAGCTTTCCGCGCGTCCGGCAATGCCGACGTAGCGCTCCACCAGGTCGTAATAGGGAGCGATATCGTGGTAGCTGAGCGGCCAGTCAACCCCATAACCGTCGTAGGACGCCGCCTTGAAATCCAGATCGCTGAAGCGAAGGCTTAATCGGCCCCACACGTTTGTGCGCCCTCCGCCAATCCGCATTCGCGCTGCCCATAAGAAGGGCATACCAGGAGCTGTGGTGTACGGCTCTTCCAGATCGTTCGAGAACCATTCATAGTTGTACTCTGTGCAGGCATAGCACTGACCCTGACGAGGACGAGTCCTCAGCACAACTTCCGGGGCGAGATTACGATATTTGAGCTGGAAGGCCGGCATATGTTCGGTAAAATTCTTATCCGATTGCGGCGGGCCCGCGTCCAGCAGCGCGACCTTCAATCCGGCCTCAGCCAGCCGTTTCGAAGCCCATCCGCCTGAGGCTCCAGAGCCCACCACCAGCACGTCAAAGACTTTTTTTGAAACATCTGTCATGGCTTCTATTCACCCGCAAAGAGATTGCCGAAAAACGATTCTGCGCGGCCGCCCGCAAAGCGCGAGAGGAACCTGGGCGTTGGTAAAATCAAGCCAGTACCCAATCGTTCCTGGTTCCAATGGACAGCATCCGGACTCCTCCAGACGGCGGCTGGGACTTTCGAGCATCCCTGCTAAACCCAACGATTAAACCACTTGAGCATAAGCTGCTGGGCGTGAGCCGGGAATTTATGCGGGCCGTCAAAAGTGTAGGTCGTAAAGCGCTCTGGCTTGCCGATGGCTTCATAGCATCGGGCCAGGTTTCTGAAAGCCGCCTTGACGCCATCGGGCGGGAAAAGATCATCCCGGGAGCCGTTCACTACCATCAACGCATTCGGCATTGTGAGCGAGCCCACGTCCGGATAGTCCATGTATTTCCATAATCCCGGAACGTTCCCAGCGGGAATAGTGTTCCTCACAAACCATGGATCGATTTGATGAAAAGAAGTCATCCAGCCGGCCACGCACCCGGCCTTGATGCGCGGATCGAGGCCAGCGAGAAAGTTGGTGCGCCAGCCGCCTACGGAGAGCCCCGCGCAGGCCACCCTCTTGATGTCCACCTCCGGTCGCGTGGCCAGATAGTCGATGGTGCGAATATCGTCCCAGCACAGCACGCCTCCCCATGTGATGCCCACGTCCTGAAGGTTACCGTCCACCCAGCACTCGAGGCGGCCATTGCGGCGGTTAATCTCGTTGATGGTTTTCGCTGATTCCATTTTTGACCAGGTATTGATGCCCTGCTGAAGGTCTGAATCCAGGATTAAACGGCGCTCGCCGAAATAATACATGTCGATATCGATCACCGCATAACCATGCCGCGCCAGCGTGACCGGAAAACTCAGGCCGTCGTAGTATGTTTTCCGGTATGCCGTGAGCACTGGGTTTTCATGCTCCAACTCAATGAGCTTTTCCTTTCCCCAGTAATAAAAGCCCCCGTGATCGTGAAGCGCGACCACCGCGGGAACCGGGAACTTGGCTCGCTTGGGGTAAAGAAAGTAAGCGGGCACTTCGATATCCGGCGTGGTGTGGAAGTGAAGGTATTCCCGGATATATTCGCCCTTGTCCACTTTCTCCAGAATGCGCGCCTGGGGGGCGCAGGACTTGGGCCGATATAGCAACAGGTCAAAGATTTTCGCCCGAGCTTCAGCCTTCCAGCTTTCGAGGTCTTTCGGGCGAGCGTTCAGGAAAGCCAGGTTTTGTGGTGCCTCTTCCTGCACCTTTTTAATGAAGGGATAAAGGCAGCCAAGCGGCGAGCCTTTCCACTTCTCATTCCGGTCAGCCTGAATCGTCTTTTCGAGTTCTCCAAGAGGATTGGGCTTAGGGGCCTGAACTGCGGAAGCCGCCGCCAAGCCCGGCTTGCCGCTTGCAGATAGAACGCCAGTTGCGCCGAGCGCTTGCAACACGCTGCGCCGGCTCATGCGATGAGGTGTCATAAGGTCACTTTTTACCTTTCACCACGCCCGGTGAACGCAGGGACTCTGCTGTCCCCCCGTTCACTTTCGATCTCCAACTGCTCATCGCAGCCTCGTCCGCTTGGTACGCGAGCAATGAGCTATGCCAGCGCGTCAGGCATCATGCTTTTCCATTTGCCATCCTACGTAGGGCTGAACCACCGCACACCGCAGAGATTCAGAAAATCGTAAACAGCGTTGATCGCCGAAGCTTGAAGTGCGACGACCTAGCCCTCAGCATGATGCTGCCCCGCGCCGATCTCGCGCAACAAGCGGCTACGAGCAGTACCCATATACTTTATGACGTCTGCGCGACCGCGTCCACGCTGCATTTCTGCCTGTCGCATTCCCCAGATGCGGGCGCAGACGAGCCGTGGGTTTACACCGCCGCTGGAGATGGCGGCATACAGTCGCCTCCACCGCCCGAAACTGAGAAGCTCTTTAACCGCGCTTCCACACATTAATGAGACTTTGGTTCCCTTGATCTTCTAAACCCATTTCCATAGCTTGGCTGAAAAGCAATTGAACGAGGCGGGCCGCCGGGAAATCCCCACCCAATTCAGTGATCCAGTCATTCAAGAGCTCAAGGTCCTTGTGGTGCAGCCGGATGCTGAACCCGGGAGCGAAATCCGCTTTCAGAATCAGGGGAACGAGATTGGTGAGCATCCACGAAGAGGCCGCGCCACTCGAGACGGCCCGAAGCGTCGTTTCGGGATCAAGGCCCGCCGCGCGGGCCAGCCGTAATCCTTCTACCGCGGCCAACAGGTTGATGCTCCCTACCAGTTGATTCACCAGCTTGGTCTTCTGCCCGTTGCCGGCGGGGCCGGTGTAGGTGATGGTCTTACCCAAGGCCTGAAAGACAGGCAGGCACTTTTCAAAAACCTTTTCCGCGCCGCCCACCATGATGCCCAGCGTACCGGCGATCGCCCCTTTCTCGCCGCCACTGACGGGGGCGTCGAGCATCTGGCATTTTCCGGCCTCGATGCGCCCCGCAAATTCCACTGTGGCGCGAGGCGAGATCGTGCTCATATCGATGACGACGGAGTTCTCTTTCAGGCCCGGAAACATTCCTTCCTCTCCGAACAGGACCTGCTCAACGGCTCGCGTATCGGAGAGCATGGTGATCACGATTTCACATTCCTCGCTCACCTGCCGCGGCGACTTTTTGACGGAAACGCCCGCCACAGCCAGGCTCCGGCATTTTTCCCTGGTGCGGTTAAAAACGGTGAGTGGGAAGCCGGCGCGGAAGAGATTTTCTGCCATCGGCTTTCCCATTACCCCGAGTCCGATGAACCCAATATTGGCCATTTTCAGCTTCCTCTCTTGAGCGGTTTGCTGAAAACATGGAGAGGCGGGATTCTCCCGCCATGGTCAGCGGGTAACATTCCGGTTGTGGCGACATAACGTCGCCGCTATCGCGTCATCTCGGGTGTTTTCAGGAACCTGTTAGGATTCGCGGTTGGTGCGCTCCTTGCACGCTCCCAGATTCGTCACCTCATCAAAAAGCGTTTCTTCAAATTTTGATTTGCGGACGCCGCCCGCAGGCCGAATCCATTGATGCGCGAGTTTCAGGTATTCTGCATACATGCTCTTCTCGATGAGGGGATAGTCAGTTCCCGCGACCACCGACCGTCGACCAAAGGCTTCGATCAGCCGGGCGGCGAAAGGTTCGATGTCTCGATGCGGATACGGCTCACGTGAGAAATAGGGAATCGCTGAGATTCCCAGCGCCAGGAATGGAAGTTGCCTCAGTTCAAGCATGGATGCTTCCCAGCTTTTATCATCCTTTTTGTCCTGCCGAGGCCATCCCATATGGGGCAAATAGATGTGCAACCTTGGATGGCGCTTCACCACAGTGACTAACTCACTCGTAAGACTTTTTATGCCGTTTTCTGCGTGAGGCAGCAGCCATTTTCCAGAGGTTTCCAGAAATTCCGCAAGAGGTCCCAGGCGCCGGAGATCTGCCGTCTTTACGCGAAGCGCTGCAACTATTGCCTCACGGAAAATACGGGAGGGCAAACCTGAACTCTCTTCAGGCCGAAAGCACAGCGCCAGGCGAAACTGGGGGGAAGGCGAAGCCGTCAGGCGCTCGAGGCAGGCGTAGTTATTTTTAGCCCATGTTTCAACGATCAATGCGCGGTCGATTCCTGCGCTTACCATTTGCAATCGCAGGTCCTCTAAGGGATCGGAAGCGGTGATGTCCAGATGATTATAAGCGTCAATCATTGTGTCGTTGACCTGAAACCCCAGAATATGGCAAGAAAGGCCAGCCAGGGAAATGCGCCAATTAAGATCAGCGTGATGAAGCTCTCGTGGAGATCGGCAAGCAGCCCGATGTATGGACTCAAATAGGCGTAAGCGAGATTGCCCAGCCCACCCAGGAGACCTGAGCTGATGCCGACGTATGCGGGCTCCAAGTCCTGCACCAGCGTCAGGTAAATCACCAGGAAGCCGGCCACCCCCACGCCGGTTAGCGCCAAAAAAACCACGGCTAGATAACGAGAGGAGGTGAGGCCTGCGAGAATCGCCGAGAGCATCAGGATGCAACTCCCGAAGAGCGCCCACCGCTTGGCCGCGTTTGCGCCCATGCCTTGGGCCACAAGTCTTTGAACCATGAGCCCCGCCAGGATATTGCCCACGAACATTCCGGCATAGACCACGATCGACAGGATGTTTCCAAGCGCGAAGCTGAATCCTCTTGAAGTTTTCAGGTAGAGTGGAATCCAGTCCGACAGATAATAATTGGCGGCGTTGATGATGACCGCCGAAACCGCGAGCACCCAGAATCCTCGCGTGGAAAGGATGCGGAGCGCCACGCGAAGCACTCTTTCGAGAGGAAAAGGCCTTCCTTTAAGCTGCTCGCCGCTGCCTCTTGTAAACCATAACCAGGCAACCACCCACAACCCACCGGCAGCTCCTGTGATGACGAATGCACCTCGCCACGAATAATAAATTGTGATGACGGTAACGATGACCGGCGCCACCAGCGCGCCGATGGCCGCCCCGCTATTGAAAATGCCGTTGGCGAGAGCTCGGTCTTTGGGCGGCAAGAGCGCATTGGTGGTTTTGAGAGCACATGGCCAGTTGAAAGCTTCACCAATCCCCAGGAGAAATCGGAAGCCGGTAAGAAGGCCCACGGTGGTTGCGAGGCCAGTGAGCACGCCCGCTAAGGACCACAGGCCACTCGCAGCGGGAAAAACAATGCCAGGACCCTGAGCGTCCACCAGGAACCCGCAAAAAATCTGGACGATGCCGTAAGAGTATCGGAAGGCGGCAAGAACGCGCCCAAAACCCTCTTTCGTGAGTCCAAAATCGGCGATGATCCGGACGGCAGTCAGCGCAAGGACCTGGCGATCGAGATAGACGATCGCCGTGGACAGAAAGAGAAGGACACAAATTCCCCAGGTTCTCGCGGAGATGCTCTTCTTGTTTTCAGCCTGAGTGGGGGCCACGCTGGCGAACCTCGCGGAGAATTGGCTACCTCCAGCCTTGCCGGGGAAGATAGGGGCGGCGCGCTAACGCTTCCTCATCCAACACCACCCCGAAGCCAGGCCCTTCCGGAAGCTCAAACTGGCCGTCTTGGAGTTTCGCGGGATGATTCAGCAGCTCCTCGGCCAGCGCGTCCTCCGCCGTGGATCCAATTGTCTCTAAAACAAAGAAATTCGTTATGGCTGCTGCATAGTGCAGACTCATTACTGTGGCGATCGGCCCGTTGGGGTTGTGGGGCGCCATTCCAATGTAGTGAGCCTCCGCCAGCGCCGCGATCTTTTTCATTCCTGTAAAGCCGCCGCAGTTCACCAAGTCACATTGCAAAAGGTCCACAGCGTGTTTCTCGACGAATGGCCGCACGCCGTAAATCGTGGCCCATCGTTCCCCGGCTGCGATGGGAATGCTTGTCTCTTGCCGGACGAGGCACAACTCCTCCACATTCTCCGGCGGGACGGGTTCTTCTAAAAACAGCAGATTCAAATCCTCCAGTGCCCGGCACAACTGCAGCGCCGCCTTAGGATTCAGGCGACCATGGCAGTCCAGCGCAATTCCTAATTCCGGCCCACCTGCCTCGCGTGCGGCAACGAAAAACTCCCGAATTCTTCCGAAAATTGACGGGTCCAGGTATTCCGTTTCCCTCCACTGCCGGTCAACGCTGCCGTTTGTTCCGGAATAACCGCTCGAATTGACAGCCTCTTCTTCTCGTCCTTCATTCCCTTCGCCGTAGAAAAGGGGTAGCGTCGTCTTGACCGCGCGATATCCACGCGCCTGACAGTTCCTGACGTTCAGTGCGAAAGTTTCCGGAGAGCTGGCGGCTGCGCAATGGCAGTAGGCCGGCACGCGGTGCCGCGTGGGCCCGCCCATCAGCCTGTAGACGGGCAGTCCAGTTACCTTTCCCAGGATGTCCCACAGCGCGCAGTCAATCGCGCTGATGGCCGTGCTATGTAAAGGCCCTCCCACCCAGAAGGAATCCCGATACATCCGTTCCCAGTGATTCTCAATCTCACCCGGGTCCTTCCCCACGAGATACCGCCTGAGCTCCAGGATGGATTGCTCCACGGTCCGCGTCTTCCGCTTCATCACCGTCTCCGCCAGGCCCGTGATGCCCTCATCTGTTTCTACTCTTACGATCACCGCATTGCGGAAGTTCAGATTCACAATTTGCGTCTGAATATCTGTAACTTTCATAGATCTCTCAAGGCTGTTTTGGGTGAGAACTCCACGTAATTAGATCCCCTCCGTCTGGGTGTGGCCGAGCGAGGGATGTCATCGGAAATTCCCTCAGTGAACTGCTAACGCCTGGAATTGATTCACAGTCCGAATGAGCTTTATGGTTTCGTCCCAGGACACATAAGTGCCCTTTCCCTGGCATGCGCCGAGAAACTCTGCATCCTGATCGCGGACAGCCTGCTCGTAAACCTCCTGCTCGTCCCCCTGGAACTGAAGTTGCGGTAGGTCTGAACGCAGGTAGGTGAAGCCATCCGTTTCCACAGTATGTTTTTTTCCGACAATCACCATACGCGTCTGCGGAAGGCGAGAGGCGTAGCTGACGTTGATCGTTGCAAGTCCTCCGCCTGGGAGTTTTCCCAGCACGGATACGGATTGGGCGGCAGCCACATTGGGCTGAGCGATGCAGGCTTTGGGGTCGAGACCTCCACACCAATAAAGCAGGAGGTCAATCGAGTGCGCTGCATGGTGCAGCAGAGCATTGTCGCTCCAGCTTCGCGCTCGAAGCCGATGATGGCGGAGATAACTGACTTCCTGGATTTCGCCGAGCACTCCGCGCTGTAGGTTTTCCTTGAGCCAAACGTAGGGAAGCAGATATCGGCTTGTGTGCGCACATCCCAGCCGCACGCCGCGCTTGCGGGCCAACTCCGCCAGTTCTTCAGCCTCTGAAGCTGTCGCGCAGGGAGGCAACTCCACAAGCGTTTGGACACCTGCTTCCAGACACTCGCGCGCCTGCGCAAAATGAAGATAGGAAGGCGAACAGATGACCGCCAAGTCAGCTTTCGAAATGGCATCCGCAACACTCGGAGCCACGCGCTCCACTCCGTACGCTGCGGCGAAGGCAGCCGCCTTTTGAGCATTCGGGCTATAAGTCGCCACCAATTCTGCGCTGCCGCCTTCGCGCAGTTTTGCCGCGTGAATCGATCCCACCGCCCCACAGCCAATGATTGCTACTTTCATATTGGGCAAACTACTTCTGCGGGTCGCTACGCTCCCCACCGTCTCCCTAGGGGTGCCCGACGTAGGAGGGCGGATGA
>JBOGJS010000287.1:0-13113 GCA_050745365.1 Terriglobia bacterium | reverse complement strand
ACCCAGATTACCTGTATACCTATTCGTGGGCACTACAGTAGCTACTGGAGAGGGACGGGGCGTCGCCCTACGACGATCAGGAAGATCGCGATCAGACCCAACCCCATCAAGACCATTGAGGGCGGTTCCGGCACCGGCGAAGGAGGCGTTGCCACACTACCGTCAATCTGAAAGGCAGTGCGGTAAAAAGTGCCGACGGTTGTTGGTGGCGAGCCTTGCTGCGTTGTAGTGATGGACCCGGGAATCCAGGACCAATTCGGGACGGATGAATTCGGAGTGGTGTTGAATGCGAAATTGCTCGGGGTAGGAGCGGACGGACACATCATGCCTCCGGTAGAAGAAATCTGGCACGCCAACACGCCGGTTGCAATGTCACCGATAGAATTGCCCGCCCAGGCCGCTTTCGTATCTGCGGCGCCCGCCGCAAGAACCAGCCAGTAAGGAGTTCCCGCAGTAAGATCCGGTGCGGAGGACCCGGCCAAAAGACTCACCCCGCTCTGCCCTTCCCCCACCGTCAGGACGGCAGGAGAGGAAGTCATCTCGTTGCTCACTTGAAATTCGGAAATGATTGAGCCCGGCAAGCCGCTCGAATCCTGTTGGAGGTAAACTCCGAGACTGTTTGTCCCTCCCTCGAGAAAAACCGGGACCTGCGCATCGTCAAAGACGTAATTCGCCGTAGGCGTAAATTGCACGCCGAGCACCTCTGCAGTAACGCACGAAGCATTCGAGGGCGGGCAGGTCGAAGGGAACGACGCTCCGGTGACAAAATAGGAATTTGCCGGGTTTGTGTCAAAGCTCATGCCAGCACCAAAGTTGGTGTAAACAATAGTCTCCGCTTTCGCGCAGCCTAAAGCCAAAAATAAAGCCACAACGAAAACAACCACTCCGCTCAGAGCCTTACCCGTTAGCTTGCGCACGTGTTGTCCTGCCCCCTTTCGTGTCAATGAAGTGAAATTTGCGGTAGCGGTCCAGTTTGAATTGTGCGGCGAGTTTACCTCGCCAAGTGGCGGCATGAAGCCGCCTCTACATCAAACTGACCCACTACCAAATTTGCGGGAACATCCTTCGCGAGCGGTGCTCCAAGACGACGCCGCACCATTCTCTTCCCACCTTCCAAAATACTTCGCGATGATCTAGGGCGTGATCCGGCTAGCAGGCCTCACGCTGGGCAGCGCACACTTCCGCCGCTCGGAGGTCTACCTCGTATTGCTAAGGCACGTTTCGTGCCAAATTCGTTCTGCCTAAGCTGCTGAAACGCCTAGACCTTTAATATGGGGAATGTAAATCTTCGGGAGGAGGATTGAAGGTAATTTCACTTTAGCGGAAATCAATTTCTCCGGTTTCGGGTTAGGTATTTACTTCGCCTGCAACATGCAAATAGTTCTAGGTTGAAGAAGTTCAAGCCATTATTTAGCCGCGTATCAGTTCGCCATTTCGCCTTGCGACGCTCGCAAAATGAAAAACGACCCCTCATCCGCTCTCCTCCGTCGGGCGCCTTCTGCCCTAGGGAGAAGGTGGGGGCGTCGCGATTTGGATATTCCTATCTCCGATCACGACTCCGCTTGTCCTTTTCGCGCCTTGCCCGGCGCCCTTCGAAATCAGGGACAACGTTTCTCATCGCCGCGGCTGGCCGCACAAACCCGTGCATCGCATACCCCAGCTTGTTCTGGCAGTTTGCAAGGTCTGCCTGATATTGTGCAGTTCCAGCCTCGTTGTTTTTCAGGACAAAACCAAAATAGGGAACGAGTTCTCGAAGCTGGGATTCAAGATCGGCTGCTCTCCGGCGGTAGTCGGCCCCCAACCCGGCATTCTCATCGCGGGAAACCTCTCGGCTGAAGATGCGGAGAGGATGGAGCACGTCAGTGACGGCGATATAGGTTTCAAACCCGTAATACACATTGTCGGGAGACTGGCTGAAGAGGGCACGCCACTTTTCGACCTTTTGTAGCCTGACAAGGAGCGCCTCCCGCGCTTCACTCACCAGGGTGCGCTCGGCCGGCGAGGCCTTCCACTGTTCAGGATGCTCCTGTCCCAGCAGGTCGTTAATGCGGAAATAAGACGTGTAGATTTTGAACAAAATCGATTTCACCTGCGCAGGTGTGAGAGGAAGGGTGATGACGGGGACGGGCGTGGTGATGGGGTTAATAACCGTCCGGGGGGTTATGCGTTCCACCATGACTCCCTTAGGGCCTCGCAAAGCGGCCGCCTGTGCCGCAAGATGCTGCTGATGCTCTTCTTCGAGCGAGGCCACATACGGACTCAGAGAATAAGCGGTGGATGCCAGGTCCTCGACCGCCTTGCTGAATTGCGCTCCGCTGGATGCGCCTTGATACTGAGAAATGGCCGAAGCAATTCCTTGGAGCTCGGGAACGAGGGTATGGATTGACTGCACGGTTCCTTCGGCATCCTTCGCGTTCTCCGGATGATAGAAGAGCCCATAGCGCCACTTTTCGAGGGTCTTAAGCTGAAGGTTAACGGTTTGAACTCGATCGTTCAGGAGAGCCCTCTCGGCATTCGTCATTTTCCATTTCGCCGGTTGGGCTACGCTGAGCAGGTCATTGATCCGTGCCGTTGCCAGAAACGCTTTCTGCATCAGGGCCTTCACCTGCTCGGGCTGAAGCGTCCGTGCGGTGACAGTGGCGGGGGCAGGCTTCGCAGCCGGCGGGGCCACGTTCGCAGGAGCAGCTTTTGCTTCGGAACGTCCCGGCGCGGAGACGGGCGGCGAAACGGGCGCGGGCTTCGGGGTAGCCTGAGCTGCGAACTGCCCTGGAAACTGAGACGCCAATTCCACCACCAGGCTTTCCTTCAGCTCTTTCAACTCTCCGGCCGCGGTCCGTAACGGTTCCGCGGCCGCTCCACCCTGGTGCTCCCCTATCATTGCGGAAAGATCCTGAACGGTTGGGATCACGTGGTTTAGAGATTCCAGAGTGTTCCTGCCATCTTCAGCGCTTTCGAGATGATAGAGGAAATCGTAGCGCCACTTTTCGAGTGTTTGAAGCTGCTGATGGAGAGTTTGCGCATCCTGCTGCCAGGCGGAAAGGTCGGACGCGCTCATGTTCAGGCTTTCGGGACGGATTTGAGAAAGCAAGTCGTGGACGCGCGCGCCCGAAAGATAAATGTTGAGAAGCACGCTTTTCAGCTTTGCGCTTTCGTTCGCGTGGGCTCCGGACATGGCAGGCGATTGGGTTTGCTCCTGCCTCGCCCGACTCCAGCCCAGCGGCGTGAAGATAAAGATACAGAAAACCACGCTCAGCAATTTCATGTAACGCCTCCGAAGGGACTACCGATTCTATGGTAAATATTTTTCATGTCGCGTGATGGCTCGCGAGAGCTCAGTCCATGCGGGAGGGCGCGGACGATTCCCGGTCTCGTTTCTTCCTGGAGCGCAGCATGGTTCGCACCCAATGCTGTGCTAGCGCAGCAAACACAACGAGGTAAATGATGGCAAACGCGTAAACGAAAATTGCCGCCAAAATGTCGTACACGGTCTCCAGCCCTAACAATCATTGTAATGCATCGTTTCCGTTTCCTTGCCACAAGGGGGTTGAGTCCGGCCTTCCCCTGAGGCTAGAATGGTAATAAAAGGAGCAGCCTAATGTCTTCTAGATTTTTTCAAAAGTGGATCGGAATTGCATTTGTGATCGCCATGGCGGTTACAACAGTTCCCCTGATGGCGCAAACCGGGGGCCTGACGGGTACGGCCAAGGGATTACAGGGCCAAAGACTGTCTCGCTATCCAATCATCATTCAGCGCCAGGAAATCAAGGGAACGTATAAGACCAAGACGAACAAGCACGGCAGTTACGTATATATCGGTCTTCCCATTGGCAATTACAAAGTGATTCTGGAAGACCCGCAGGGTCATCCGCTCTTCTATGTGATGAAGCACGTGGGTTTGGGCGATCCCACAGAAGTGGACTTCAACCTCGCCCAGGAGAAGGGCGCGCAGCAGCAGCTCGAAGTCCTCAAAGAACAAAAGCAATTTGGCGCGTTGAAGCAACAGTTCGACCAGGGCATGTCCCTCTACAATCAAGGCAAATATGAGGAGGCCGGCGACGCCTTCGCCAAGGCGGTGCCGCTTGCATCGGGCAAGAACCAGGCCGCTGTGCTGGGCAATGAAGCTAACGCTTACTTCAAGGCCGGGCAATACGACAAATCCGCTCAGGCCCTCCAGCAGGCAATCGAAAAAGATCCCAGCAACCAGGCCCTGCACGCTGCGCTAGGTAACGACTACGTCAAAATGGGTAAAATCCCCGAGGCCGCGACGGAGTTTAAGAAAGCCGGCGAGCAGGTGAACGAGAAGGCGTTAGAGCAGGACCAAAAGGCCGCTTCAGCCAACCAGTCCTTCAAGAACCTCAAGCAAGCCTTTGATGCCGGCAACCAGCTCTATTCCGGCGGGCAGTACGCGCAGGCCGCCGCAAGTTTTGAGAAAGCCATTCCGTTGGCCAAAGGTAAAAACCTGCCGGTGATTTATTCGCGCGCTGCGGATAGCTATGCGAAGGCCAAACAGTATCCACAGGCGATCGCAGCCTATCAAAAGGCGATTCAGTTGGACCCCACCAACGGCGGCTATCTGAATAACCTGGGCAGCCTCTACGGAGCGATGGGCAAGCCGGACCTTGCCGTCCAGGAATACGAGAAAGCTGCGCAGGTGGCCCCGACGAATGCAGCCCGCTACTACTACAACATCGGGGCAACGATGACCAATGCCGGAAAAGAGGATGCGGCAGCGGCAGCTTTCAAAAAAGCGACCCAGCTTGACCCGAACTATGCTGATGCTTATTTCCTCGAGGCTCAGGCACTGATGGGCAAGGCAACCGTGGATAAGAGCGGCAAAGTGGTGGCGGCACCTGGAACCGTCCAAGCGTTGCAAAGCTACCTCAAAGTTGCGCCGACCGGCCAATACGCTGCCGCGGCGAAGCAAATGCTCCAGACCCTCGAGGGCAACGTTCAGACGCAATATAAACGATAACGAGGGGCAGTGACGGGCGAGGAACTTCGACCGCGGCGGCCTTCGGCTCTGCAGGTACGCGGCATTTCCCGGATTCGAGCGATAAGTCGCAGACCTGAGTGGAGCGGGCCTGCGCTACTCGCGGGCTTGCTTTTTCTCTCATTCGTGGTCGCGACGGCGATGCCTGCCTGCGCGGATACCGTTACGCAAACGAATGCAGAGGGGCAAGTGGAGGTGATCCAGACTGCTGCCATTGTCATTCACGAGGATCCGTCAACCCTCATCTACAAGCATTTTGATCTTAAGCAACGGCGCGTGGTGAAAGTGCAACTCGACGAAGGCAGCCTGCCTTACCACGTCACAAAAAGCGGGCCCGCCGGGCGACAGCAAATTGTCCGGATATGGAAGGAGTTCGGCTATAGCGCTACCGTGACTTCAGCATCCGGAAAGACGACCTGCGTCTACGATACATACCTGGATTTTTTTCCGCCAGCCGGCGTCGGCACGTTCCTCGAATCAGTGCCACCCCGCACCAATTTCCCTGTCCTTCTCGACCATGGCGGCGCGGACGAGATTGAGTTTTCCGATATCTCCACGATTCAGAACCAAGGCGGCCGCTTGACCATTACGCTCACCAATGGCCGTGTAGAAACCGGCAAGTTTCTGATGCCCACCCAGGAACCTGCCATCGTCCACTTTATGGGCATCACGGACCATTACTTGCCCACCAGCCGTGACACTTACGATTTTTCTCTCCCGCTTGCCCAAGTGAAAACGATCCGCTTTGTGCAGCAGTAAACGCCGGCAGAATGCATTCCCGGATCACCACCTCGGGAGGTTGCGGCACGAGAGCGGTTCCAACTACAATGGGCCGTCTCCAGACAAGAGGGTGTGCGATTGCACCATCTGAGTATCTTTGTGGGCCATTTAGGCCATCTGCTGTCCCGTTACGGCGGCTGGGGGCTCTTCGTCATTTCCTTTCTGGACTCTTCCTTCCTGGCGTTTCCGTTTATAAACGATCTGCTACTCATCAAGCTCTCAAGCGTGCACCCACACAAAGCCATCCTCTACACGCTGCAATGCATGGTGGGCTCAGTGCTGGGTGCCTACCTCATCTACTGGCTGACCCGCCAGGGCAGTAAATTCGTCTTCCGGAGGACCCAGCCGTCCGAAAAGTCGCGCATTCGCCGCTGGATGGAGCGCAACGATTTTCTCTCGATTCTGATCGCTTCCCTGCTCCCTCCGCCGGCCCCCTTCAAGATATTTGCCATCCTTGCTGGAGGTCTTCGCATTAACGCGTTGCGCTTTCTTGCGGCATTGGTCGTTGGCCGAGGAATAAGGTTTGGCTTCGAAAGCTGGCTGGGCGTTTATTACGGGGCCGCGGCCCAGCAATATCTAAAGAAGAACTTTCTTACGCTTTGCATCATCATGGTCGCCGTCCTGGTGGCCGGGGCTATACTCCACCGATTCCTGAAGCACCGTCGCTCTCCAGGATAAGAGCGGCTTATTCGAAGGGCTTCTTCATGCTGAAAACAAAACTCTCCTCTCGAACCCGAAGCGAAGCTGTAAGAAAAATCCTGAGGACAAATCCCCACCGCCCCGAGCCAGGAGAAGCAAACCGCAGATCTCGAAGGTACACCTCGTAGCCCTTTTCGGTTCTCAAGATCATCGCCCACGGAAAGCGCGCGAATTGAAGAAAAATTCTTGCAGCAGGTGTTTTCCTCGCCGCCCTCAACCCGGCCGAAGGCTCCGGCTTGAGAAGCGCCTCGGCATTACGAACGTTCACGTCAGTCGCCAAGCTGTTGACGCGGAGAACATAATCGGCGCGGCCAGTCTCCACCACTCCGGTCCATTCGAAAGGACTGAGAACCCGTGGGAACGCTCCCGTCCGCGAAGGATTTTCCTGCCCGTAAGTATGCGAATTCAGCATCTCCAGAGCCCGGCTGCGGGATAGACCCCGCAGCCCCCAAATCCCCAGCATCGCACAGAGTGAAAAGATGGCTCCGTTTTTTGCCAGTGCTGCGCCGGTCTTCTCCCAACCTGCCTCCGCTCCCGCTAACCTTAAGATTGCCGGAACGGCCAGACCCACGATCAGCACGAGGAGCAAATAGGGGCCCACAAGGGGCATAAGGTCCAGTGCAAACCAATGCCCGCTGAAAGGGAGGAATGGACGAACGCCATAGGAATTCGTGTAGTCCATCAGCACGTGGCAGGCCGTCGCAATCCAGCAAACAATGAAAAGCCATTTCAGATTTAGTGGCGGAGCATTTTTCCTTGGCGAGGCTCGTCGCCCGTAAAGCCAAATTCCCACCGCAAGAATTGCGGCGAGCCCGGTGAGCCCGACCAGCGAATGAGTGATGCCGCGATGGTACTTCAAGTAACCAATGCCGCCTCCGGAAGCGATCACATCAATATCCGGCAGGTTGGACCCGACGATGAGAGCAAGAAGAGCAAAACGCGTTTTCCGCCTAAGGCCGGCCTGGCTGAGAGCGATTCCCGTGAGCGTGTGGGTGACGTTATCCATAAAGAAGCATTTTGGGAATTTGGATAGCAGTGGTCAGCTTTCAGGCTTCAGCGCGTAGCGCAGTAGGGAAGGAGGTTTTCATTAAGGCTACAAAGCCCGGTGCAGGATGAATCAGCGCGTCGCTCTTTTTGAAGAGCGCGGAGCCACGCGACTGATCATCCAAACCGATCTTTCGCTTTTTCAGAAACAGGTCGCTTCAAGGGGCTGTTTTCAACGGCGGCAAAAGAATTCAGAGCTTCCACCATGCGACGCTGATCACGATTCAGGTGGCTCGGGATGACTACCTGCGCCTTCACGTACAAGTCGCCGCGTCCCCGCCTTTCCACGCCAGCAAGGCCCAGGCCGCGGAGCCGAAAAAGAGTCTCTGGCTGCGTGCCCTCCGGGATGTGCAGCTTTTCATGACCGTTGAGAGTGGGTACTTTGATATCCGCTCCCAGGACAGCCTGGGTGATGGAAATGGGAATCGTGCAATAGAGATCACTTCCCTGCCGCTCGAAGAACGGGTGTTTGCGAACACGCAACACAACGTAGAGATCGCCGGCGGGTCCGCCTTGCGCGCCCGCCTCGCCTTCTCCACTTACCCGCAAACGCATGCCGTCTTCAACGCCGGCCGGAATTTTGATCCCGAGCACCCGTTCTTCCCGGCGGCGACCTTCACCGTGGCACACCGGGCAGGCCTCGCGGATTGTCTGGCCCATGCCCCGACATTGCGGACAGGTTTGCGAAAGCGTAAAAAAGCCCTGCTGCGTTCGGATTTGCCCGCGGCCACCGCAGGCCGCGCACGTCACCGGCTGGCTGCCCTTGCGCGCTCCGCGGCCGCCGCACTCCGCGCAGCTTTCCATGCGGGGAATTTTGATTTTTGTCTCAAGGCCCGTTGCGGATTCCTCGAAAGAAATTTCAAGATCGTAGCGCAAATCCGCGCCCCGCTCAGGCGCGTTCCGGCGCGCGCGACCCTGGCCAAAGAGGTCTCCAAAGCCAAACAGGTCCCCAAAAGCCCCGAAAATATCTCCGAAATCCGCAAAGATGGTGGAGGAAAAGTCCGGTGATGCGCCCGAAGCACCGCTCACGCCGGCATGGCCAAAGCGGTCGTAGGCAGCGCGCTTCTGCGGGTCCGCGAGCACCGTATACGCTTCCGTGATCTCCTTGAACCGCTCAGTCGCTTCCTCTTTATCGCCGGGATTGCGGTCTGGATGATACTGAAGCGCCAGCTTGCGGTAGGCACTCTTAAGCTCTTGCTCTCCAGCGTTCCGGCCAGCGCCTAGAATTTCATAGTAATCACGTTTAACGCTCAAAGAACCCCTCATATAAGCAGTGAATAGTGATGAGTGATGCGTGACGGGATTGAGCCATGGGTCGATTGAATCAATGACTCAATAGCTCAATAAATCAATCCTGTTCACTGTCTTTCGGTGGCACCGCCACCTTGACGATTGCGGGCCGCAGGAGGCGGTGCTTCAGCCTGTAGCCCCGCTGCAACTCACCGACCACCTCATGATCCCGGGCGCCTTCCACTTCAACCGTCTCGACGGCCTGATGCACCTCCGGGTCAAACAACTTCCCGCTGGCCTCCACCGGCCTCAGCCCGGCACGGCTCAACATTTCCATCAAGTGCCGATGGATCAACTCCAGCCCTTCATAAAACTGCGCCGGTACACCCGCATCGCGGTGCTCCAGCGCTCGCTCGAAACTGTCCAGTGTGGGAAGAAGAGAGCTGATCAGTTCGGTGTTCGCATGTTGAAGGAACTCTTCCTTTTCACGCTGGATTCGCTTACGAAAATTATCAAGCTCCGCCTGCGCGCGAAGAAGACGGTCATAAAGTTCAGCTTTCTCCGCAAGCAGCTTCTCATAAGCCGCCGGTAAATCCTCCGGAAGCTGGAGACGCCGGGCCGCCTCTTGTTCAGATTCTCCGGTGGCAGCAGGCGTTTCCTCCGCCGACGGTATTTCGGTTATTTTCGCCTTTTCAGATCGCTTTTCTGCTTCCATAGCTTCTTTCCCTGCTACGGCCTGGCCGTTCGCAAATTGCAGCTTTCAGCGGCGAGCTTTCGGACCCAGAAACCCTGGCCGATCCCTGAGCCCTTGCTGTTCGAACCACTAATTGGCGCTGAGAAGCCTGCTGGTGACCTGAGCAACGTATGCCACCGTGGTGATGGCGCGGTCGTACTCCATCCGTGTGGGTCCTATGACGCCGAGCGCGCCCACCGGGCGCTGCCGGTAATGATAGGGAGCAATAATCACCGAGCATTGCCGCATTTCAAGGTTGGGATTTTCATGCCCGATCAGCGCCTGCACTCCGCCGTGAGGCGCGTCCAGGCACGCACTGAGAATCTTCACAACCTTGGCCTTCTCTTCGATGGCCTTCCACAGCTCCTTCACTTTCTCCAGATCGAAGAATTCCGGCTGGTCAAGGATTTTCACCGTTCCCCCCACAAACAGAGGTCCGGGCTGCTCCTCAGCAAGCGCTCCCCACATAAATAAGCTCACCACGGTTGTGAGCAGCCGGTCGGAAGCCGCCTTCATCCTCTCCATCCACTCAGCCATTTCGATGCGGATGGTCCTGAGAGACCAGCCTCGGAACTCAGCGTTCAGAAAATCGGCTGCGCGGTCCAACTCTTCCTGCGTCAGTTCACCCTCGACCCGGAAAATCTTACTTTCAATTAGATCCGGCCTGGAGACCACGACAGCCAGCACACGGCTATCCGGCAACTGAACAAACTTGATGTGCTCCAATAATTTTTCTTCAAGTGCCGGTCCGAGCACTACCCCCAGGTGGTTCGAGACTTTGGAAAGGATGAATGAAATTCTCTCCATCAGTCCGTCCATGGGAACCGATTCCGATGCCAGGCTTTCGTCGATATAGCGTTCCGTGGCCGGCTCAAGCCGGGTGAGCTGCGTCAGGCGATCAATGTAGAAACGATATGCTTTATCGACGGGAACCCTTCCAGCGGAGGTGTGAGGGTGCGTCAGATATCCGGCGGCTTCGAGTTCCGCCATCACGTGGCGAACGGTTGCGGAGCTGAGCGGGCCAGAAAACTGCGCTACCACCGCCTTGGAGCCTACCGGAGCCCCCGTCGAGACATACTGACGGACTACACTGGCCAGAACTTCCTGCTGCCTGTCGTCCAGGTCGGTCTCGCCCCTCATAAGCGTAAGCCACCTTCTTTCAATAAATTAGAGAGAGAGATCACTTATAATTCTAGCATGTCAACGCTGCCTGTCAAGCAGGCAGGCCGGCATGGCGGAAGCGCGTTAGATAACAGTTGACCCGAGCTCATTTATCTCGCATCCGCGGATACACTTCAACCACTGTCAGGTTATGCTGAACGAAATACTTTTGAGCAACACGGTGGACGTCACCGGCCGTCACCTCCATGAGCTTCGAAAGCTGCGTGTTATAGAGATCCGGGTGTTTCAGAATAACTGCATCGTAACCAAGAGCATCCGCACGGCCTTGCGCGCTCTGGCGGTTCATGATGAAGTCGCGCAGGATTTGATTCTGCGCCCGGTTCAGATCATCTTTCTTGAGGTCTCCGGCCCTCAGGCGGTCGAGCACGCTTTCTACCTCCCTCTCGCCTTGCGCGGGGGAGTATCCGGGATTCATTACCGCGAAGATGAAGAAAAGGTTGGGCAACTCCGTAAAATTGCCCTCGCTTTCCACTTGCATGGCCATCTGCTTTTCATACACCAGCCGCCGGTAAATCCAGGAGCTTTCGCCATCAGCCAGAATCTTGGCTGCAAGCCGTAGCGGGTAAGAGTCCGGCGTGCCATCTGCGGGCATGTGATAACCTTCGATGAACGCGGGCAGGGCAACATTCTGGGTCAGCCTCACCACCCTTTCGGACGTCTGTGGCGGCTCCCGCGCATATTCGCGCCGAATCGGACGGCCCGTTCCTCGAAGCGGCCCGAAATATTGCTGGATGTCCTGCTTGGCTTGATTTTGGTCAAAGCTTCCCGTGAGCACCAGCGTGGCGTTATCCGGAACGTAGTAGGTGTCATAAAACGATTGCACGTCGCGCACGCTCGCACGCTCGAGATCCTCCATGCTGCCGATCGGCATGTGACGGTAGGGTGAAACGGCAAAAGCGTGGGCGTAAAGAATCTCAACCACGTCGCCATAGGGCTGGTTGCCAAATCGCTGACGCCGCTCTTCTTCCACCACTTCTCTTTCGTTCCGGAACGTCGAGGGCGTAATTGCCAGATTTCTCATCCGGTCAGCCTCAAGCCAGAGAGCCACAGGTAAATCTACGCTCGGTATTGTTTCCCAGAATACGGTGGCATCCTCGGTGGTGTAGGCATTGTCTGTGCCACCGGCGCGTACAATGTAATTGGAAAATTCGTTCGGGGCGAGGTTGTGGGTACCGTCGAACATCAGGTGTTCAAAAAGGTGAGCGAACCCGGTCCTGCCCCGTTGCTCATCTTTCGATCCCACGTGATACCACACCTGCAGTTCGGCCACAGGAGCCTGGTGATCTGGCGCCATCAGCACCTTCAGGCCATTCGGAAGTAGAAAACGGTGAATGGCGAGTTGGGGTAAGTGGACTCGCGCTTGTGCCGCCGACGCCAACAGAAGCGGAAGGCAGGCGAGAACTAACGCAGAACATCCGGAACGCACCGACCTTTTACCTTGGGCCCGGATAAGCCCTCGCACGTTCGCAAACAAGAGTAGTGGACTAATTCTACGTTGAATATAACGGCCGCTGGAAAAACGACCCCTCATCCGCCCTCCGGAGTTTACCCTGAGCGAAGCCGAAGGGTCGGGCACCTTCTCCCCTGGGGAGAAGGTGGTGAGCCTGCCGGCCGGCGTAGCGACCCGGATGAGGGGTCTTGATCGACATTTTCGAAGCTGGGCGCGCGGGTGATACGCGTCGGTTATTACGCCTGTTTCCACAACTCGACATCAGCCCGGCGGGCAACGCTCACCCGCTGGTTATACATTTCTCGGAACGACAAAGGGAGAGCGATAACCCCGGTCCGCATCCTGCACCAGCCTGTCCGCGTCCTGGTCGCCGATCACCTCCTGGGTGTCGGGGTTGAAGTTAATTGTTCGGCCCAGACGATAGGACGCATTAGCCAGATAAATCAGGGTGACGGAAGCAGCAGCTACTTCGGGCGGCGCGTGGAGGTCTTCTTTGTTGCGGCTGATCACGCAATCGATGAAATTAGCGAAATGGGGCACATCCCCGCCGGGTTCATTGCCTTCGGGCCCGGGCTCCTGGCTTTCTCCGAGCCAGCTCTTGAAACCTTCAGGGCCTCCGTCCGTCAGCGCCAAGTAGCCTTTCGAGCCATAGAAGAGGTTGCCAATCGTGTTATCTGAGCCCGCCAGCGGCCCGAGCTTTGGATGAGCTGCGTCCGTATGAGGAGGAGCCTGCGCGCCGATCCCGGCCTCGTGATTGGTGATCCAGTGCCGCACTTCAAATTCGAGCATCTTCCGGCTTCCGTCCGGCAGATCAAATTCAAAAGCGCAGTTCAGTGTGTTCGGCGTTTCCTGGTCATCCTTAAACATAAAGTGCCCGCCGGTAGCTGTCGCCTTGTTGGGATAACCCACGCCCAGTCCCCAGCGCGCGATATCGAGCTGATGAATGCCCTGATTGCCCAAATCACCGCTTCCATACCACCAGAACCAGTGCCAGTTGTAGTGGAA